>CACZRH010000168.1 GCA_902783455.1 uncultured Lachnospiraceae bacterium
GCTGCTATATTGCTTCCGCCCTTTCTCCCGCGGTTGATGATATATTCCACATCCGTTTCCATCATAAGCTCCTTGGAAACCTCAACATTTACAAATCCAACCGGAACTCCGATTACAAATGCCGGCCGGTATATTCCTTTCTGCATCATTTCGTAAAGGGTAATTAATGCCGTCGGTGCATTCCCGATTGCAAAAATCACATCCTTTTCAATTTTACTCGCCTTTTCCATGCTGACGGAAGCCCTGGTTCGTCCGGTTTCTTTGGCAATTTCCGCCACTTCCTCATCTGCCATAAAACAGTGAACGCTTCCGCCAAGCTTTTCCAAAGATTTCTTATGAACTCCGGAAAGCGCCATATTGGTATCGGTCACGATATCAGCGCCGTTTAATAAAAGCTCCTGCGCAGTCTTAATTGCATGCTCCGAAAAGGCAAGCGTATCAGCATATTCAAAATCCGCACTTGCATGAATCACTCTTTTTATAACCGATTCGCGTTCCGGTAAAAGCGTAATCCCTTTGCTTTTCAGTTCCTCTCCGATTATTTCAAAGCTTCGCTTTTCAATCTCCATCGGAAGGAGATGCTCTATTTCATTGTATTTTGTACTACAATTGTAATTCATATATGCTCCCTAAAAATGACACAACATCCCCGTCACTATGTGTCATTTTATTGACGATAACGAACGAATCAGTATTTCATTCTCTTCTCTGCTTTTCACGGCGATGCGGTAATACCCTTTCGAAAGACCGCGGAAATTAGAGGCATCCCGAATCAGGATTCCATGCTGAAACAATTCCTCATAAAGCGGTCTTTCATCATAAATCAGAATAAAATTGGCGTTGGAATCAAAACAGCGGATATTCAGTTTTTTCAGTTCACCGACAAGATATGCTCTCTCTTTTTTTACATACTCCGCAGATTCTTTTATATGCTCCCCGCATGTTAAGCAGGCGCATCCTGCACTCTCTGCGATTCCCGATATATTCCATTCCGGAAGCTGTCTTTGAATCATCCGAATGATTTCTTCATCAAAGCAGGCAAGATATCCGATTCTGACTCCGGGAATGGAAAACGTCTTGGTAAAGGAATTTACGACAATAACATTCGGATATTCCTTAAGACATTGAAAAGCAGAATCCTTTCCGCCGGTAAATTCATAGAAGCATTCATCAAGAATCACGATTGTTCCCAGTCTTATACACTCATCAAAAAGTGATAAAAGCAGTTCCCTCTCAATCAGCTGTCCGGTCGGATTATTCGGATTTGCCAGAAAAAGCAGATCATAATTCTTATTCAGTTCCTCCATCAACCGACTTCCGCTTTCAGAAAATGCACTTCCGGAAAATGCATTTTCCAGAAAACAAACTTCATTACTGCCCCTGCATGCGGCATATTCATAGCCGAAAAAGGAAGGAACCGGAATCAGAATCCGACAGGGCGAAAACGCATTCACGATTGCAAAAAACAGTTCCGAAGAGCCGTTTCCAACCGCAACCTGACTGCTCTTTATATGATATTTCGAAGCCAGTGCATCCTTTAATTTCACGGAATCATAATCGGGATAGCAATCCACATGTTCCAACGCTTCTGACATCGCATCCTTTACCGGCTGCGGCGTCGGAAGCGGATTTATATTTACCGAGAAATCATATTGAATTGTTCCGGATGAAAAACCTCCGCCGTGAATACTATTTTGCATTCCAAATCACCCATACCCCGGCCATTACGGCCAGGCAGATTAGTTCCGTTAAAACGGCACTTAAATACATTAACCGATTGCTTCTTTTGATATCTTCCCGCTCCGGCGACCTTGTAAAATCTCCGATATACGGTTTCTCTACCAGTTTTCCGAAATAATATGCATTACCCGCAAGCTGCAGTCCGAGCGCACCGGCACAAACAGCCTCGGTTTGCGCGGAATTCGGGCTTGCATGATTATAACGGTCCCTTTTAAAAATTTTCACTGCATTCTTTGCCTGAAAATCCTTTCCGCCGATTGCACTTGCGAAAATCATCATTCCCGCGCTGATTCTCGCCGGAAGAAAATTCACAACATCATCGAGCTTTGCCGCTGCCCTGCCGAAATAAAGATAGGTATCATTTTTATATCCGATCATCGAATCCATCGTGTTGATGCTTTTATACAAAAATCCCAGAACCGGTCCTCCAAGCGCCGTATAAAGCATCGGAGCAATGACTCCGTCCGAAGTATTTTCCGCGACGGTTTCCACAGCCGCCTTAATGACGCCCTCTTCCGATAATTCATTCGTATCTCTTCCGACTATCATGGATACTGCTTTTCTCGCATCTTCCAAAGTGCCTGTCTGAAGAGCTCTATAAACCTTCATGCTCTCAACCCGCAGGCTCTTCGCAGCAAGAATCTGCCATGTCATAATACTTTCCACCGCAAGACCTAAATACGGATGAATCAGATACGAACCGATGTATAAACCGGATACAATTATCGCAACGCTAAGTAGCACGATACAAACGCAAAGGATTCCGTTTGCAAGCTCTTTCTTCGGATTTCTTTCCTCTTCGCTTTTTAATAATTTTTTCGTAAGGAAGGAAATCAAACCGCCGATTGCCCTGACCGGATGCGGAAAACCATGCGGATCCCCAATCAGCAAATCCAGCAAAAATCCCAGCAAAAAAGCAGCTGTATGCAGTAGTAAATAAAATGAAAAAACCAAATGATTAACTCCCGTGCACTAAAATCGTTCTTTGATTTCCGTGATGTAATGCTCTTTTGTTCCGGAAAAGGAAATTCTGTATCCGTTTAAATTTCCGACCTGATAATCAAAATATCCGCCGTCAGTAAGTGAGGAAAGAATCGCCATAATGCTGCCGCCGTGCGCAATAACCGTAACGTGGATTTCTTCTTTTTCTGAAGACACCAACGCAATCATTTTCCAGAATCCGGACATGGTTCTTTTTATAAAATCTTCCCTGCTTTCCCCGTTCGGAAAAGGCAGTTCTCCGTTACTTTCCATCCATTTTTGATAATCCGGATTGCTGCTTAATTCTTCATGATTTTTCCCGTTAAAATCCCCGAAATCAATTTCATCAAATTCCGGAATGATTTCCGGTTTTAAATCCGGATACAGTATACCGGCCGTGGAAATGCATCTCTTCTTCGGTCCGCAGAAAAGAAAATCCGGTTTCGGAAATGCAAACAATTCTTTTTTTTCATTTGCATTTTTTATTCCCTCGGCACACAAATCCTCATCCGTCGCGGATCCACAGTATCTTTTCTCCAGATTCGACTGTATCTTTGCATGGCGGATGAATGTAATGATTATTTGATTTTCTGTGCAATCCCGCATATCACTCTCTCCACGGATTCAGCCTTTGCAGCAACCTGAATCAGAATCCGTCCGGTTTTCTCTCGCCATTCCCTCTCAAAGGGATCGAGCGGCACAATACCGTTTCCGATTTCATCACAGATTAAAATACAGTCCGATTTATTGATAAAATCCAGAATCTCTTCTTCCGGATTTCCGCCCTCTTTCATCCTTTTTTTGATATATTCATGAAGATGATTGATTGCAATTCTCCCGGCCGGATTTAACGGAATCTCGGCATCATAAAAATCCGCTTCCTTCAACCCGTATTTTTCTTTAACATAGGACGCCTTTCCCTGAAAGGCTCCGCCGATAATCAGAATCATAATTTCCACCCAAAAACTATCCGTTATATTTTAAAGATACCGCTTAAAATTATTCCTAATAAGATCTTTCTAATTACGAAATCTGCCTTAAAACGACATTTAAAATCGCAGCCGCAATGACCACCGAACACTCGCAGATTACCACGAAGAAACCTTCCGTATCCCCGGTAATTCCGCCCAGTTCTTTTTTACATTTCAGATAATAAAACAAAAAGCAAAGACCGGCACAACCAGCCACTACAGCACCGAATACCGGATGAATAAAAATCATCGCCGCGACACAGCATGCCACTTCCAAAAAGAGTGCAATTCGCACGATTATTTTTGCAGAATGATCCGCGAAATAAGCAAGAGTACCACCCGCTTTGGCAGACGGGAAAAAGACCGCAGCCAAAGCACTTAACACTCTGGAAAAAACAAAGGAAATGCAAACCAAAAGCATCAGATTCCGATCCTGAATCTGCGAAATTCCGGCAATGTATAAAAGTCCCAAAACCACAAAACTAATTACCGCAAATGCCCCGATATGCGGATCTTTTAAAATCTCCAATTTTTTTTCTTTTTCGCGATAGGAACAAAATGCATCCGACGTATCCATAAAACCGTCCACGTGAATTCCGCCCGAAATAATAAGCGCTATCGCCGGGATTCCAAGCGTTCTTGCAATCTCGCCGATTTCAAATTGTCTGCACAGAATATTCCACGCAAAAACAAGCCCTCCGATGATGCCCCCGACAAACGGGAAAAAGACAAAGACATATTTCATGTCCTCATCCTTCCACTCGGTGTGAACCGTCGGAATGACGGAATACATGGATAATGCAATTAAAAATGATTTAATTACGTGCATTTAAAACCCCTGAAAAAACTTCTTCAATCAATGACACAAGGTGACGGGGACGTTGTGTCACTTTTTTTTATCGAAACGGGAATCCCGCAAACCACTTCAATTACCCTGTCGCTAAATGCCGAAATTCTTTCGTTCAAAATTCCGAGGGCACGAATGTATTCCGTCGTGGCCTCATCATATTCCACCCCGTCTTCAAAAATGGTATTCGATACAATTACCAGATTGGAAGCGTATTCTCCAAGCTCCCTGACTGCCGCCTCTATTCTGTCAGTCAAACCGATTAAGATTTCATCAGAAAAATCACTTTCCCGTTTTGTATCTGACTCTGTCTTCGAATCGCTTGCTTTCCTTAAAAACATTTCATTCGCCGTAAGATTCGATAAATCCTCCAATAAAATCCCTGCTCCGCGTTCCATTCGGTCCATGGATTTTTCAAGATCCAAAGGTTGCTCTATGGTTATAAAATCTTTGTCCTTTCGCAAGGCGCGATGACGTGCAATTCGTTTTTCACATTCCATATCCTTTGTGGGCATCATGGTAGCCAGATAATAACGAACCTCTTTAGTATTTTGATTCATTTGATGAATCAGAAATTTTTCCGCAAATTCGGATTTGCCGCTTCCGCTACCACCGATGATTAAAGTTATCATAATCCATTTCCTTCAGACATTCTTTAAATCATTGAAACCGCGTGTACTGCTCCATCGAAAGATCATCAAATCGTGCCGCATTTTCATATACTTCCATGGCAAGGTCCGCAAGGGAAAGCATCATCACTGCACCGGTTCCCTCTCCGAGCGCCATGGAGGCATCGATGACACTGCCGCAGGCTACTCCGCTTTTCATCAGCTCTTCTTCCAAAATCGCAACAGCAGGTTCTTTTCCCTTATGAGAAAGAATGCATGCTTCCAAACATCCCGGTACAATACGGGATGCTGCCAGTGCAGCTGTCATGGTAATGACACCGTCCGCAACAATTGGAATATGATACACGGCACCACCGATAAACGCGCCTGTCAAAGCAGCAAGATCATATCCGCCAACCTGCTGCAGGGCCGCTAATGCAGTTTTTGAATAATTAGAAACATCATTATCGCTATTCTCTATTTTCTCGCTACTATTCTGCACTTCTTCATGCCGCAACCTATATCGAATTAATGCCTTCGAAATCACTTCTCTCTTTTTTGCAAGACCGGCATCATTTAATCCGGCACCTCTTCCCACAAGCTTCTCAACCTCAAGTCCTGTCAGTGCCGCACACACTGCACTGCTGGTCGTGGTATTTCCGATTCCCATCTCGCCTAACGCGATAATCTGATATCCGTTCTTCTTCAGTTTTCCGACGAAATTCATTCCGCACCGGATCGCCTGATTTAATTCTTCTTCGGTCAGGGCCGGTTCTTTTGCAAAATTCCTGCTTCCACGCCTGATTTTGCAGTCGTAATAGTTCGGCCTCCATTCTTTGTATCCGGAATCAGAAGCATTGTCTTTCATTTTCTTTATTATTTCTTCTTTTCCTGCAAAGTCGTCTCCATCAGAAAAAATATCCTTCGAATCACAGTCAACGCCGACATCCACAATATGCAGATCCGCTCCGATTTTCTTTGCCATTACCGCAACGGAAGATTTGCCGCGAAGCATATTGTTGATTACCCTTACCGTTACTTCGGATGTACTCTGACTGACTCCTTCTTCCACAATTCCGTTATCGGCACAAAATACCAGAACTGCTTTTTTCTCGATAGTAAAATCGGTTTTCCCCTGTATTGCTCCGATTTGTGAAAGAACGGTTTCAAATTTTCCCATCCCGTCAATCGGCTTTGCAACATTGTCAAAACGCGCCTTAATTGCCTTCTTGACATTTTGATCCGCATTCTTACTTATTGCTTCATCGGAAAACTTCGCTTCGTTCAGCATAGCGTAAATCGCATCCATATCCAGATATTCTCTGAGAATATCTGCCATTCGGTCATATTCGCGTTCTTTATAATCCCTGTAATCTTCAAATGAAACCGTAAAGGAATTCAGTCCCTTTTTTGCGGCCAGCGCATGAATCACTGCCTCGGCAATTTCTTTTTTGTCAAAAATCCCGTGAATGTAGGTTCCGTAGACATTTCCGTTTTGCCGAACTACCAGAGAGGAATTTTTATTCATTCCTTCTTCACTATTGCCCAAAGCTTCTCTCATTTGGACTGCACCATTTTCCAAGGAATCACTTATACGAAATTCATTACTCTCCACCGTCTCACCCATATGGATTTCATAGCCTTCAAAAGCAAGACCTGAAAGGGCTGAAAAAATACCATCCACCGGGTTGAGAATCCCTTTTTTCTGCTTTCTGATTTTATGTTCTTTTAATATAGTATGTACCGGCAAGAGCCCAAGTGCTTCTGTCATGCCGCCGCTTTCCACGCATTCCGGATCGGAAATGTCTTCCCCAAGCATCTGAAATCCGCCGCAGATCCCGAATACCGGAACATTTTCATTCGCCAGATTTTTTACCGCTTCTTTCAGACCGCTTTCACAAAACCAGCGATAATCGGCAATCGTATTCTTACTGCCTGGCAGAATCAATAAATCGGGATTTCCAAGGGTTTCGGCATCCGTCACATACCGAACGGATACTTCCGGACACTGTTCAAACACATTGAAATCCGTAAAATTCGAAATCTTCGGGAAACGGATTACGACGATATCGATTAACTTTTCCTGATCGAAAGTCCGGTTTGAAAAGCGCTCGGAGAGACTGTCCTCATCCTCCAATTTTACATCCATATACGGCACAACACCGCAGACCTTTACGCCGCTTTTTTCTTCCAGCATCTGAATTCCGGAATCCAATAGGCTTTTGTCTCCGCGAAATTTATTGATAATCAAACCCTTCACGCGTTCTTTTTCGGAAGGCTCCAACAAAAGCTGCGTTCCCAGAAGCTGCGCAAAAACACCGCCCCTGTCAATATCGCCGACTAATAAAACATTCGAATCAACCATCTCGGCCATGCCCATATTGACGATATCATTTTCTTTTAAATTGATTTCCGCAGGGCTCCCTGCGCCTTCGATGACGATGATATCCATATTTTCTGAGAGTGTCTGAAAAGCTCTCTTAATGTCCGGCACCAATTTTTTCTTATAGGCAAAAAATTCGGTCGCGGACATATTGCCTAAAACTTCCCCGTTTACGATTACCTGGGATCCGACATTGTCCGTCGGCTTTAAAAGAATCGGATTCATGCACACCATAGGCCGGATTCCCGCAGCTTCTGCCTGCATTACCTGGGCACGCCCCATTTCCAGCCCCTCTTCCGTGATAAAGGAATTTAACGCCATGTTCTGGGATTTAAACGGAGCAACACGGTATCCGTCCTGCTTAAAGATCCGAAGTATTCCTGCCACTATGAAACTTTTTCCGACACCTGACATGGTGCCCTGAACCATCAATACTTTGGCCATATATTTTTCCCTTTTTGACACAATTGTGTCATTTTAAAAAAGCTGAATTCCCCTCGCGTCCGCAAATTCCTTCATTTCGTCATCGATTCCGAATAACTGTCGGATATAGTCCTTTTCCATGACTTCTTCGGACGTACCGAAACGATCCGCATACTCCCCTTTCAGACAGAGAATCCGATCCGAAATTCTGCCTGCCAAATCCAGTTCATGCATGGACATAATGACCGTCACATTCTTCTCATCCCGCATTTTCTCAAGCACGGAGAGAAATTCGAGTTTATGCCGGATATCAAGAAACGAAGTCGGCTCGTCGAGAATAATTATTTCCGGCTCCTGCGCAATCGCACGCGCTAACATAACGCGCTGTCTTTGCCCGTCGCTGATAGCGGAAAAATCCCGCTCGGCAAGATCCCCGACTTTTACAAGTTCCATGGCATCTTTCACGGCTTTTTTGTCCGCTTCACCCAAAACACCAAAATACCCGGTATACGGATATCGTCCGGTTGATACAATATCCCCGCAGGTCATCATTTCGCTTTTAATCCGCTCCGTTAATAAAACCGCCATTTTGGTGGAGACTTCTTTCGCGGACATTTCAAACAAATTTTTCCCGTCCAGAAAAACACTGCCTTCAATCACGGAAAGCTGCCTGGCAATGCTTTTTAAAACAGTGGATTTTCCGGCACCGTTCGGGCCGATTAAGGTCAGAATTTTCCCTTTTTCGATTCCCAGATCGATCCGGCTCACTACCGCTGCCCCATTGTATCCGACGCTTAATTTTTCACATTGAAAATAATAATCTGCCATCTTCTCTTCCCGTGAATCACTCATCTTTTTTCCTTCTTCGCATTTGCGAGAATCACAATCACAACAGGAGCACCAAAAATCGCCGTCACGGTACTGATATTCAACTCACTCGGTGCAAACAGATTTCGTGCCAGCAAATCGCAAAACAGACAGAAAAGACTCCCGCCTAAAAAGCAGGCAGGAATCATCAGAATCGGTTTTATCGTACCGAAAAGTTTCTTAATCAGATGCGGTGCTGCAACCCCGACAAAGGAAATCGGCCCTGCAAACGCCACGATACAGGCGGAAAGAATTCCGGAAAGAATAACAATCATGACACGCAAAAATCGCACATTTACGCCCATATTTCCCGCATAGGAATCTCCCAGCGTATAGGCATCAAGCTGTTTCGACAGCAAAAATACAACTACAAACGTAGTTGTAACTGCAATTGCCATCACCTTTACATTATCCCATGTCATTCCGGAAAAGCTTCCTCTGGACCAGTTATGAAGATTCACGATATCCGAATCCGATGCAAAGGTAATGATGATCTCGGTAATGGCCGAACAGATATATCCAATCATGACACCGCATACCACCAGCATGGACATGGAGTGAATTTTTCTGGTCATCAAAAGAACGAATCCCATGGAGATCATGGACCCGATAAAGGCTGCCAGAATCAGGGATGCACTGTTAATCTTAATCGAATGTCCGAGTAAAAATACCATCAAAAGCGCAACGCACATTTTTGCGCCCGAAGAAATTCCGAGTACAAAAGGGCCTGCAATCGGATTATGAAAAAATGTCTGCAGCAAATATCCTGCAAGCGAAAGTGCACCACCTAAGATAAATACCGCAACCGCCCGGGGAAGTCTGATATTCAGAATGATTGCGGATACCGAATCCGTCACATCCTTTCCCGTAAGACATGCAAGCATGTCGGATACGGAGATTTTCACGCTTCCGATACAAACATTCAGCACGAAAAATAAGACGATTCCGAGAACAAGAACCAGATATGAAATTGTATATCGAATTCTGCGTTTCTGTTCCACTTCGTCTTCCCTTTTAACTCCTGCTTAATCTTAGTCCTTCACTCTTGAATGTACTACTTAATCTCACTGTACGGTTCTTTCAAAATGACCTATTCAAGCCTGTATATATAATGCAGCCCTTCTTCGCTTCCACCGAGAATACCGTGAATGTCCTCAATCATATACCCGATTGCAAGGGACTGCTGATACATATCATTCGTCGTACACCAGACGTTTCCGTTTTTCACTGCTTTGAAATCGGCAAGCAATTCCCACTTACCGGTCAGCTCCTCCACGGTTTTGACCCCGCCGTCAATGGAAGAATTATAGATGATAAGGTCCGCGTCCTTCGCCTTGTCATAAAATTCCTCAAGCTGCATATTTACCGTGCTTTTATTCGTTCCGTCATCCAGTTCGTCAAAAATATACTTTCCGCCCGCAATTTCAATCATTTTCGGAATATAATCGGTGGTTTTGCGAACCTGTGCCAGATTATTGGACGTGATATAAAAATATGCGACCGTCAGATCACTCTTTTCATCCGCTTCGATGCTTTTTACCAGGTCCGACTGCTGACAAAAAACAGTTTCCGCTTTCTCATCCTGTCCCAGCAACGCTCCGTAGAATCGAATCCATTCCACTCTTCCAAGCGGATGATTCTCGGAACTGGAATAATCCACGATTACCGGAACACCGAATTTTTTAAGCTGTTCCATGACATCCGGAGAATGAAAAATCATGGTATTTTCAATTGCCAGACTGCAGCCGTTTGAAACAATCATCTCATAGTCCGGTTTGGAATATTTCCCGGCATATAGTAAGCTTCCGTTTTCCATCGCCTCTGCTGCTTCCGGAATATACCAGTTCTCCTGCTTTTGACCGGAGAAACGGATGCTGTCAAGTTCCCCTAATTCAACAAACATATCCATCGCAGCAGATGCCACAAGGTATATATTTTTAATCGGTCTTTGCAATACAATTATCGAAGCATCCAGATCGTTCGGAATGCTGCCACCCTCAGGTACTACAAGCAGCATGGTTTCATCGGGAACGGTTTGTAACAAGACATACTGAAGTCCGTTTGCATCTTCATAATAATCTACACGAAAGTTCTCCGCATATTCCGTATTCAGGCTGCTTATAAATTTTAATTCGGATGAAATCTCACTGCCTGCTTCCGGCTGTGAGGCCGTTTCCGGCGCATTCGAAGAAGGACTGCCGCATCCTGTTATTCCCGGCAGTCCCATCATTAGCAGACATACGATACATATTGCAATGATTCTTCTTCTCATTCTCTGTCTTTTCAAATAATGTCAGGCCCCGTAAAAAAGAAGTCTGACATTATTATATCTTTTATGCATTTTAAACTCAATTCCTGTTTACGGGCGTTAAGCTGTCCGCCTCAAAGGAAATCGTATATTCGATTTCATGCGGCTTGCTCATCGCTACCGTATCTGCAATCACATCAAGCGGTTCCTCAAACGAACACATCGGAATTTCAAAAACCGAATTTCCTTCTGCATTTGCCGAAAAATCTACCGGCAGGAGTTTTTCATCGTTAACAATCATATAATCGTAATTTGGGGAACTCCATTCCACAATCAGAATATAACAGTCCTCCGTCGTGCGAACCTTTGCGGGAGAGGTAATGGTTGCCTTTCCGCTGCCACCCTCAAGGGATACGTTAATCGTGGAATCCCACAATCCGTCCTCCGCTTCAGAGGTTTTCGAATCCGTTTCCGTATTCAGATCATCCGCCGGAACAGGATTGCTTACGGAAACCTTGTGGTCATACCATACTTCCTTTTTCCCGATTAATGCCACATCAAATTCATCATCCAGATAAGGCACAGGGATATCGAATCCGTTCACTTCTTCCGTTAAACCGTCATCATAAGTCACTTCATCGATTGAAGGCTGTAACAGTTCCGCTCCATCCTTTTTTGCATCCTCAGCAAGACCGTAATATAAATTCACGATATTCTTGGAAGTTAAGGATACATGGATTGTCATTTCCCCGTCTTTTACGGTAAGCAGCCCTTTTCCTTTACATGCCTCATTTACATGAAACATGGAATTGTCCGTATTGAAATCAGCATAGTAGAGGCCGTCTTCCAATCCATCTTCTTTTGTCTGCTCTTCGGAGGTTTGAATTTCCGATTCGCTTTCCGGCTCCGATCCGATTTCGGAAGTCACCTCCGAAAGAATTTCGGATTGATTTTCCGGAGCAGGTGTGTCTTCAATTTTAATATTTTTGCCGTTACATCCGGCTAAAACGGCAAGGGCGATTACCGCCCCTGCCAGTATAAATGATTTCTTTCGTGTCATTTTTTTATTTAATCACTTTCTTGGAATGTTCTACGTAAAGCTTCTGCACTTCTTCGATTCTTCCGAGACCTTCAATCTGTGCATCAACGCTGTCAAACTTAGCGGAAGCATTGAACATGGAAATCCAGGAATCATCATCTTCACCGGCCATATCGTTGTTTGCGTGATCACCTGCAACAACCATAAGCGGTCTTAAAATTACTTTTTTATAACCTGCTTCTGCAACTGCATCGATTACTGCGTCACATGCGGTTTCTTCCGGCTCACCCTCAACGGTACCGATGAATACGTTCTTGTAGCCGAGTTCATTCATCTGTGTCTGCATCTGGCTGTAAGTTACTTTTGCAACATGTGCGGTTCCGTGTCCCATAAATACGAATGCGCATCCGTCCTCATCAGCTGCTTCAATGCTGTCATAACCTGCCATAGCAACAGCGGAATTTACAACTGCTTCCGCAACAGCCTTCTTATCTGCATTTACCTTGGTTGCATCTGCGCCAACCTCACCGAGAAGCGGCTCAGCGATTGCAACGCTTTCAAATTTGTCTTCATAATTTGCAAGAGTATCTACCAGCTCGTCATATTCTGCACCATGCATTAAATGGGTCGGCTGAATAACAAGATTCTTTACGCCGTTATCAACAGCTCTCTGAAGAGCCTGATCCACGTTATCGATTTTTTCATCGTCTCTTGCCTGTACGTGGTTGATGATAATCTGTGCGGTAAATGCACGTCTTACGGACCAGTCTGGGAAAGCATCCGCAAGTGCATCCTCGATTCCCTTGATATCCTTTGCACGGGAATCATTAAAGGAAGTACCGAAAGATACTACTAAAAGTTCGTTCTCGCCGATTTCATCCGCATTACGGGGATCATCCTTGGAAGCATCGCCCGTATCTCTTCCGAAATAATCCGGATCTGCTTCTTCCCCTTCCACGAGCTCTTTCTGCTCATCGGTTAATGCATCCCATGCTGCTTTCGCCTTTGCGCACTGCTCATCGGTCTCATCGGTTCTTTCCTGAACATAGATTGCATCGATTAAAGCCGCAACCTCATCCGCTTTCGCCTGATCATCATCCTCTTCCAAAATCGGCTCCTGTGATGTCAGTTCTCCAAATTCACTTTCGA
>CACZRH010000169.1 GCA_902783455.1 uncultured Lachnospiraceae bacterium
CGAACAGCTTCTGATGGCAAAGGAATGCGCTCTCCCCGTCGTCATTCACAGCCGTGAAGCCGCAAAGGATACGATGGACCTAATCAGAGAATCGGGCATTGCGCAGTACGGCGGAATTATGCACTGTTTTTCCTATCCGCCCGAAATTGCAAGGGAATCTTTAAATCTCGGATTTTATATCGGCATCGGCGGTGCCTTGACCTTCAAAAACGCGAGAAAACTTCCGGAAGTCGTGGAATTCTGCCCGCTGGACCGGATTGTCATTGAGACGGACTGCCCCTATATGGCGCCCGTTCCGTTCCGCGGTAAGAGAAACGATTCCTCGTATTTATCCTATGTCTGCGAAAAAATCGCCGAAATCAAAGGAATTTCCGCGGAGGAAGTGGAACGGATTACCTTTGAAAACGCGCGAAAGGTATATCACATAAACGAAGAAGAATAAAAGGACATACTATGGCATATCTTGGAAACCCTGCGGGAACACTGCGGGTACTCGACAAATACAAATTTAATTTCCGGAAAAATTTCGGACAGAACTTTTTAATCGACGACCACATTCTGACCAAAATCGTGGACGCCGCGGAAATCACGAAGGACGACCTGGTTTTGGAAATCGGACCGGGCATCGGCACAATGACTCAGTATCTTTGCGAGCGCGCGCGTCAGGTTATCGCTGTCGAAATCGACACTTCCCTGATCCCGATTCTCGAGGATACACTTTCCGAATATGACAATGTTTCCGTAATTAACAAGGACATTCTGAAGGTGGACATCCGCGCGCTGGCGGATGAGTATAACGAGGGCCGCCCCATCAAGGTTGTGGCCAATCTGCCCTACTATATCACCACGCCCATCGTAATGGGACTTTTCGAAAGCCACGTACCCTTAAAGAGCATTACCGTTATGGTTCAAAAAGAAGTGGCGGAGCGTATGCAGACCGGCCCCGGAAGCAAGGATTACGGCGCATTATCACTGGCTGTTGCCTATTACAGCGAGGCCAAAGTCATTGCCACGGTATCCCCGAACTGCTTCATTCCGAAGCCCAATGTGGAAAGCAGCGTCATCCACATGACCGTACACGAAAAAAGCCCCGTCGAAGTTGTCGACGAAGCTTTTCTGTTTCAAATCATCCGTGCCAGCTTTAACCAGCGACGTAAAACCCTGGTAAACGGCTTATCCGGAGCCAATCTGCCGGGCATCGATAAAGACCGTATCCGCGAAGCCCTGGGAAAAATGGGCAAGTCCGAAACCGTCCGCGGAGAGACTTTTACGCTAGAAGAATTTGCCGAACTTGCAAATTACTTAAAAAAATAAAAAAAATACTTGCAAAGCAAAAATTTTTATAATATAATTCATTTTGCGCTGTAAAAAGCGGACGCGCGATTAGCTCAGTTGGTAGAGCACCTGACTCTTAATCAGGGTGTCCAGGGTTCGAGCCCCTGATCGCGCACGAAACACTGATTTTGTGGACTTAGGAGCCATGGGGTCGGTGTTTATTTTTTTGTCCAAAAAAAATCCCGGGTCCCAATGTTCTGAGCCCCGGAATTCTCTTTTATCCCTGACGGAAGGCTTCCTCTTCCTTTTTCTCGATCTTTTCGGCAAGTTCTCTATTGTATTTTTCACCGATGAACGAATTCTTACCGGTCTGTTTTGCCTTGTATAAAAGCTCATCCGCAGCCCGGAGCATAAATCGCAAGTCATCCTGAAGAAGGGTTTGTCCGTACACATAGCCTGCGGAAAAATGTACCGGAAGTCGTTTTTCTTCCAGATAAATTTCCTCCAGTTGCGCTTCCGTGCTTTCGATGATTTTCTTAAACTCCTCTTCGGAAATGCCCGGATAGATGACGATGAATTCATCTC
Organism: uncultured Lachnospiraceae bacterium; assembly: GCA_902783455.1. Lineage (GTDB taxonomy): Bacteria > Bacillota > Clostridia > Lachnospirales > Lachnospiraceae > UBA3766. Next base: position 1,861 of record CACZRH010000169.1, read on the forward strand.
CGCCATAGCGGTAACTGTACTCTCCTCCGAAATTGTCAAGGAGCGCATCGCCTGTTTTCTTTAAGAGAAAATCGCCCACGGAATGTCCGTAATTATCGTTCACCTTTTTGAAATCATCGATGTCGATCATCATCAGATGAACGTCTTTTTCAAAATAGGAATCATAGTCACGGCGAAGGGCAAAGCGGTTTTTCACGCCGGTTAAGGAGTCGCGGATAGTCGCGGCTTCGAGCGTTAAATTGTCCTCCTGCAACGCATGGTTTAACTCATTCAGATCGTTGATATAGACCTTCTGGTGCGCAATTAAGGTGCGGAAGGAATGCGTTAAAACGCCGACTTCGTTTCTACCGTTATACTTCAGATCAACATCATAATTTCCTTCGTCCACTTCTTTTGCCGCCTTAGCAAGGTCGGTTAAGGGCTTGATGATCCGGCTGGAAGACAACCATGCAAGTAAAATGAACAGAGCCAGAAGAGCGGCGGAAACAAAAGTTGTCTTTACAGCCATGTCCTCCCAGTTGCCGTCGATTTCATCCACAGGCACCGAAACATTAACAATCATACCGTTCTTTAAAGGCAGACGGTAGGCTTCCTTCCTCACTCCGTTATAAGTGTAACGGCTAAAGCTTTCATATCCTTTTAATTCGTCCGGAGTCTTCGGAATCTGGTCTTTGGGAAGCGTAAGTACATCTATGTAAGGGTGATAAATGATGTTTCCTTTATCATCACTTAAGAATGCGTATCCACTGTCGTAGAGCTTGATATTGTCGACCTGGTTCGCCATCGTGGCATATTCGATTTCAATACCGATGACACCGATGAACTGGTCATGACGGAAAATCGGAACATTGTAGGAAACCACTCTCGCGCCAAGATTATCCGTAATGTACGGCGGAAGCCATACCGGTTTTCTCGAAGCCTTGGGCACGGTATACCATACAAGCTGGGTCGTATCGTTAATATCGTACTGCGTGATATCCGTTACTTCGTGTTCCACATAACCGTTGCCGTTGGAATCAACGTACCAGAAGCCCGTCACGTCATCGGAAACGGACGGATCCAGTCTGTAATAATAGGTCAGTACGCCGTTTGTATGGCGCGCGACTTTTCCGAAAAATACATCCATTTTATCCACATGGGCCTGTAAGTCTCCGCCCTCCGTTTCCAGATCAGCCTCGGCGTAGGATGCTACCATATCCACCGACTGTCCGACACTGTCAAAATAGGAGTCTAAGTTTTTCTGTGCATTTTGGCAAAGAAGCTCTAAGGCCTGTTCCGAGCTGCTCTGACCAAGCCTCACCACGTCGATTATTCCCAGTGCGGTACAAATTCCTGCAGAAAGAATAACGGCAATAATAGTTATTAACGTAATTCTTGTCCGAATGGATTTCATTTCAGATCGCCTCCGATAATATGTGCAAGGAGTCCCTTGCAACCTTCTTCTATCTGATTATACGCCTTAATGAAATCTCTTGTATACCATGGATCGTCAATTTGTGTACCGGGTTTTGAAGAATAATCCATGCAAAGCGAAATTTTGTCCGCCCTTCCTCCGAAGAAGCGGTCTCTCATAATACGATAGTGGATATCTTCCATCGCAATTATATAATCAAAATTATCGTAATCGGAAGGTCTTACCTGCCTTGCATGATGTCCTTTGCACTCGATTCCGTGACGACGCAGTTCATCACGCGCCGGCGGATACACCGGGTTTCCGAGTTCCTCCGTCGACGTTGCCGCGGACTCGATATAAATCTTATCCGAAAGCCCTTCCTTTTTTACCATATCCTTCATAATGTATTCAGCCATTGGGCTTCTGCAAATATTGCCCCAGCAAACAAACA
>CACZRH010000170.1 GCA_902783455.1 uncultured Lachnospiraceae bacterium
TCAGCCTGAACCTGCGGCTGTGGCTGAACGGGTGCCGCCGGAATCGGTTGCTCCCGGGGCTGTACGGGTACTGACTGCGGCTGTACAACTACCTGAGGCTGGACAGGTACCGGCTGCGGTTGCGGCTGAACATATACCTGTTGAACCTGCGGCTGCACCGGCACCTGTTGCTGTACCGGCTGAACCTGCGGCTGCACATACACCGGCTGAACCTGCGGCTGCATGGGAGCCTGCTGTTGTACAACTACCTGTGGCTGTACGGGTACCTGTTGCTGGACCGGCGCCTGCTGCTGCACGGGCTGAACCTGTGGCTGCACCGGTGCCTGCTGCTGAATGGGTGCTACAGGTGTTGACTGAGTCTGTGGCTGTACCTGTGACTGAACAGCCGCTGCCTGAGCTACTCTGGCACCGCATTTGGAGCAAAATAAACTGCTGTCATTAATCTGTGATCCGCATTGTGAACAAAACATAATAAATCCCCCCATAAATTACCAAAACACAAGTTGCAATATATAAAATTATAGCATACATTAATTTTCTTTACATCAAAAAAACCTGATAGTAAAATACATTTACGAGTGCGTTTTTTAAAAAATCGGAAAAATAATATAAAAAAGAATCAAGTGAATGTATATGTTTCAAAAAACAATTTCAAATTGCTTGAAAAAAGCGGCGTTGGCAGGGCCATTAAGCATCAAATCTGCATCCATAACCAGTTAGAACAAAAAGATCTGAAGATTCGCGTCAATAAAAAATCATGGGATCATTCAGATGTCATTCATATCAACTCCGTTTTTCCGAATGATGTTCTTCTTGCTCTCAATGCCAGATTGCATGGCATAAAAGTCATCTACCACGGGCATTCCACGAAAGAAGATTTTATGAATTCCTTTCGCGGGTCCAATTTTTTTGCGCCTTTTTTTAAGATCTGGATCATGTTTTGCTACAGTCTGGGAGATACAATTGTTACTCCGACTGAATATTCCAGGAAAATCCTGAAAAGCTATGGTATAAAAAAGCCTATTGTGGCAATCTCCAACGGGATTGATACTGAATTTTGGAAACGAAGCGAAACGATTCATAAATCCGAACGAAATGCATTCTTAAAGAAATACGGTATTTCAGCTGACAGAAAAGTCATTATGAGCGTCGGCCATTTTATGAAACGAAAAGGGCTTCCGGAATTCATTGCGTTTGCAAGGAAAAATCCTGATCTTTCCTTTCTCTGGTTCGGACAAACGGACGCTTCCCTGCTTCCCGGTGAAATCAAGGCGGCATTAAAAAAAGCCCCGAAAAATCTTATTTTTGCAGGGCATGTATCAAGCGAAGAATTAAGGAAAGCTTATCAATACTGCGATCTGTTTTTGTTTATGAGCCACGAGGAAACGGAAGGAATCGTGGTTTTGGAAGCTATGGCCTGCAAAACCCCGATGATTGTAAGAAATATTCCGGTATATAAAGGATGGTTAAATAATAAAGAAAATACTTATATGTTCAACCATGAAAAGGAACTGGATTCCTTAATTCCGTTTGTTCTGTCAAACGATACCTCTTCCATTACGGAAATAGCATACAAAACAGTAAGCAAACGCGACTTTACGCATATCGGCAGGAAATATCTTTTATTATATAAAAAAATGGGACTGGGGGATTTTACAAAAAAGAAATGAATTACAGGCCGCCCGAAAAATACTCCATGTAATTATTGAAGCCGTAAACAATATATTCCCCGTCGTTATAGATCACATTATTTTTCAATTCTTCTTTCCGGTACGGATCCGTATCGGCAGCACTGCAAGGCATCAGCACAAATACCTTTCCCTCCGGAAGATTTAAATGGGATTTTTCCTGAAGCCAGGTGGATGGCTCCAAATGATCATAATCTTCCACCGTCCACATTTCGATTTTACCGTTTGTCAGCTCCGAAACGACGGGTGCAGACCAGAATGCGGCAATCCCCTTCGTATATTCATCCTGCTCTTCTAACCAGTAAGCGACATTCTTAATTTTATCCGCTCCCGGAACACCGATGATGAATGGATTTTTCCCGACAGACAAACTTAAGCAAAGCAGTGTCACCATAAATGCACCTGCTAAAAGTAAGCCTCTTAAATCTTTTCCTTTTACCTGAAGTAACAGAATCAACGGAAAGAACATAAACGGAATAATCGGAATCCAATAGGACTCGTTGTACACCCATGTTTCCGCAAAGAGAATCAGCATTACCGCAAATCCGGAAGTCGTATAGGTCAACAGAATCTTTTCTTCTTTTGTCAGCGTTTTAAAGCGTTTCCACTGTATGATAAAAGCGACAATCATCACGATCATCAGAATCACACTTAAAAAATTCACGACCCCTTCAAATCCCAGGACTTTGACATAGGGAACCCAGCCGAACTGTCTGCAAAGCTGCTCCAAAACAATTTTGATATTCTCAAAATTGAACTCCATCCAGATGGTTTCGGTATAATCTTTAAAGCTGAAAATCCGGGATAACACATTTTCATTGATGAGATAACCGGCAGCACTGCCGATTAAAATTCCGGTTGCAACTCCGGGCATTAAAAATCTCTTTTCTTTATTCTCTTTGGGATTATTCCAAAACTCCGTAAAGAACAGAATCCCCACCGCTATCCAAAGCGGAATATAGCAGACCATAAGCTGTCTTACTCCGCCGAGGCCGGCAATAAGAGCCAGAAGCACCGACAGCGCTATTAAAACTATTCTTAAAGGTTTCTTATCCGTTTTCAAAAGATGAATAAACATCGCTACGGAAACGAGTGAAATCACGATATGCGGCACGTAATACGAATTGTAAATCACATTCCAGGCATACCACTGTCCGAACGGACAAATCAGAATTGCAGCTGCAAGGAAGCCCTTCTCCTTTTTGCCGATTACCCACATTAAATACCAGCCGGCCGCCATTAAAAACAACATAAATAGCCCGACCGAAAAGGTGCGGGCTAAATGCCAGTTGCCGGGGAATAATAATAGTCCCAGCTTATATACAATCTGTGTATTTAATACACGAAGTTCCGAGGAATAAAACCAGTCTGTGGATAAAAATCCGCCGACTTTGTTTAAATGATTTGCCAAAAGCATCTCACCGGATGCATCGGAATTCAGTAAAATCCCCTGTTTTGCGTAAATATAGGAAATATTGTGTAAATAAAAGTAGATGGTTAAAAGGATGTACCAAAACTCTTCGTCTTTCAAAAAATCAATTACGGCATTGGAATTTTTTTTAGAGGAATTCTTACTCGTCATCCTGTTTGTCATCCTTAATCATCTTTATTATCTTTTTTGCCGAGGATTACGTCCTCTGCCTGCTTGATTTCCTCTTCACCCCAAATCTTCTTGTTGAGCTCATCATCCATCTTACCGACCATATCAAGCACGGTCTTAGCCTTTAACTGCTCTTCGCTTGCACGCTTTTCATCCTTAATCAAAAGCTCTAAGGAACTGGAAATCGAATCGATATTATTCTTAAACTCCTGAATCAGTTCAGCAGTCTTATCCTTGGCAACCTCCATGATTTCATTGATGTATGCATCAAACTGAACCTTGGTGGTATTTGCAAACATCTGCTCAACGTCAGCCTTATAATTCTTCTTGTTGTTCGTGGAGAAGATGAAAATTGCCTTCTGTTTGTTGATGTATTCATCCATCTTCAACGCCTTTAAGGAAGAAGGCGGAATCTGTGTTTCGGAAACGTTGGTAATACGACGGATTAAGTTCTCGTCAATTCCCTTATAACCGGTAATCTTCTGGATAATAATACCCTTTAACTCATCAATCTGCTGCTGCAGAATGCGGCCGCGGTTATTCTTATAGCTGTTATCGATTTCTTCCAGATAACGGTTTAATTCGTTTCGGATAATATTATTCTTCTCTTCGAATACTTCCGGACGGATTGCAATCCATTTCATCTTGTCCGCAATCTTTCCGGCCTGGATTTTTCTGTTTTCAATTACCGTATAAAGCTGGTTAATATCATCAATCTGGAATACCAGGCTTTCCGTTGTAATATTCTGCATATAATCCGCATATGCCGCATCAATGTCACGCACCATGCTGTTTTTCATGGTATCGATATTACGCTCGATTTCCTCCTTGGAAAGGCGTGCCTGATTCTCGATTACTTCATAATCTTCACGGATAAAATTAACAACGCTGCTGATTCCGTCATAAAGACCCTTTGCCTTTACTGCCAGAGCATATTTCTGCGCATAACGGATGATTTCCTTTTCGATTGCGAACATACCGGAGTTTACGTAGATACGCTGAACAATCGGATAAAGGGAAGTATCTTCCGGATTCTGGCATTTCTTTAATTCCGCATTACAATCCTTGATTAACTGCTTGGTTTCATTATCGGAGTTTGCCAGCTTGTCCAGTTTAAAATACATGCCGGTTTCCACTTCCTGCTTCGGAGCATTCTCGCGAAGGAAGGGATCCTGAATCGGTTCATTATTAATCTCGCCTTTATGATTGGCAAGCCATCTTCTTTCTTCCTCGGTATCCACGTTGTTACCGATGGCCTTTGCAATATAGGCCGCTTTTGCGGAAACAAAGAACAAACGCTCTTTCGCAAGATCAATCTGCTCCGGTTCCTCATTATAAATTTTATCGGTTTCTTTTAAGGTTACTTCAACCTTCTTATTCCGAAGCTCTTTCAAATCCTCCAGCGATTTGGTATCGGACTGGTTGATGATATGAAGGGATCTGGTTAAGTCAATGGTAACTCTCGTATCATTCTTTTTATCATTGCTGTCACCGATTAAATTATATAGAATGGAATTTCCGGTACCTTCCATCTTGGTCGGCTCATAAAGCACAATCAGAATGGAATTGGTCTGCTGCTGCAGCGCTTTTTGCAAAACAAGCAGATGCTCGTTGGAATTCGAATCGGTACCCGGTGTATCATAGAATGTGAAATTAATATTCTTTCCTAACGGAATCGGGAAATATACATCAATAATTCCGTCAACAAATTCTTCATTATCCGCATCCGTATGATTCGGAATATCATTTAATTTTTTCAGAATCTGATATAACTGTTCATGCTGCTGCAGGCGGAACATGATGGAGGAATTGATTTCCCCGTTTACTTTCTCTTCCGTAAATTCGCAGGGTTCATCGGAATGGAACGCGAATTTCTTCTTGATTTCATCCCAGGTAATGGTTGCCAAAATTTCATGATCCGGGTTTCCACCCTTTTTAATCTTAAATGCAACGCTCGGAGCCTTTGCATTGGAAATACGGAACATCTTCGCAGTTTCAGAGTTGATGCTCTCCGGCAGAATTCTGCGGCCGATTAATGCATTAATAAAAGTGGATTTACCGGAAGAATAGGTTCCTACCAGACATAAATTAACATCGGAATTATTTAATTTGGCTTTCTTTTCTTCAAATTCGGCTTTTCTTCTGATAAAAGAATCTTTGATATCGGAATTCTGAAGTTCGTCACCGAGCATCTGTAATGTGGTATCACAGAATTCGCTGACACTTTGGAAAATCTCCGCTACGGAAGGAAGCTCGATGAAATCTTCAATGACAAAACGTTCCTCTCCGGCATTCTTATTGTATTCTTTCACCTTCTTAACAAAATCTTCATAGTCAATCTTGGTGCCCTTAAAGGTGATACTTACCTGATCTCTTAAAAACTGTTCCCAGATATCCTCAAAGAATTTGTTTCCGTGATTTTGCAATAAAAATTCACCCTTGTCAGGAGCATACTGATTCAGCCACGGACACATTGCATAAGGGATTTCAACAAACTCTCCCTTCGCCTTGGCCAGGAACCGAACCTCCTTCTTGACCGGGTGATACATAATCATTAATTCTTTCATTTCTTTCCTCCAAGTTAATCCCCATTCACATTTGAACGGGCAAACTACGCCTATTCAAACATAATACGATTATAACCTCTATATATTGATTTGTCAAAAATATTTTCGGAAGAAAAAATGAAATCCCGCAATCGTTCAATCCCTTATTTTATCGGGATTTGAATATGCGGGAACCCATGTTTTGATTATTTTGATGCCATCACAACATCTTGTGTATTTATGTAAACTATATCAGTGGAATTATGTAAACTTTTACTTCTTTTTTCTGTATTCTCGATTCGACCGGCTCTTTCGTATTACTGTCTTTCTCTCTTTACCTGACATTTTCAATCTGCCAGTCAATCGGAGCAAGACCGTACTCTTCCAAAAATGCATTCGTTTTGGAAAAATGTCTGCAGCCGAAGAATCCCCGATAAGCAGACAACGGACTCGGATGCGGTGCCTTTAAAACGAGATGATTCGGATTATGAAGCATTTCCGCCTTTTTTCCGGCCGGTGCTCCCCAAAGCAGGAATACAACCGGTTCCGGTTTTTGGTCCACCAGCTCAATCACATGATCGGTAAATTTTTCCCAGCCGATCCCCTGATGGGAATTTGCCTGATGCGCACGCACCGTCAAAACGGTATTTAAAAGAAGAACCCCCTGCTTCGCCCATTTTGTCAGTGTTCCGTTGTCCGGAATATAGCATCCCAGATCATCATGAAGCTCCTGATAAATATTCATTAGCGAAGGCGGAATTTCAACATCCGGCTGCACGGAAAAACAAAGGCCGTGCGCCTGACCGAAATTATGATACGGATCCTGTCCGAGAATAACGACCTTGACATTCTCATAGGAGGTATACTGAAACGCCGCAAACACCTGGTCCTTCGGCGGAAAAACAGTATATTTCCCATATTCTTCCTTCACCTTTATCGTCAGATTCCGATAATATTCTTTTTTCGATTCTTCCGCGAAATACTTTCGCCAGTCTTCACAAACCACACTCATTTTTGACACATGGGGACGGGGACAATGTGTCATTTTTCACATTTTCTCAAACGTCCGATTTTCCTTATAAACGTAATTTCATAAATACAATTCTTCTATAAAACGTAATTTCACAAATACAATTCTTCTATAAAACGTAATTTCACAAATACAATTCCCTGCAAACGTAATTCCTTACAACCGCACGGAAA
>CACZRH010000171.1 GCA_902783455.1 uncultured Lachnospiraceae bacterium
GTATAATAATTGTGTATACAGAATGGAAGAATTCTAAAATATTAGGAAGAATGGTTATATACGACTACGGAAGGGTAGTATAAAAAAATGACACAACATCCCCGTCACCATATGTCATTTTTGGGAGGTTTTATGAAAGAACAATTAAATTATCTCATTCAAAGAACAATATTAGCCATACTTGCATTCGGTGTGATTTGGAGTGCAGGGAAAATGTCATCGAAGGCTGCCGGAGCACAGATTACGTTATCTTCCGACGGCAATTTCTATTACATGGTGAACGGTGTGGTGGATACGTCCAGGTCAGGCCTTGTGCAGGTAAATAAGAAATGGTATTATCTTGAATCCGGTCAGTGGATGACAAAAAAATATGCGTTTGTCGATTTCGGCGGAAGCAAGTTTTTAGTTGCCAACGGTGTAGTTGCAACGGATAAAATGGGACTTATGCAGGACCCGGAAAACAAGGATGACTGGTATTTTGTAACGAACGGACAGGTGACGACGAAGAAGAGCGGACTGGTGCAGTATCCTGCCAAGACGAACAATTGGTTTTTCGTGGAAAACGGAAAACTGGATACCACCTACAACGGATTTGTTTCCTATGACGGCGGTCTGTTCTTTGTGGCGCGTGGAAAATTACAGAATACCAAGAGCGGCCTCACGCAGGATCCGAACAATAAATCAGACTGGTATTTCCTTGCAAACGGTCAGGCACAGCTTTCGGTCAGCAGCCTTGTTCTGTATGACGATGCATGGTTCTATGTGGTAGAAGGAAAGCTTGTACCGGATTATACCGGAATTGTTAAATATAACGGTGAGTCTTTCCGTATGGTCAACGGCGTACTACAGACAAATCAAAAAGTAATTGAAGAAGAAGAGGTTACTCCAACTATTATAGAAGTAGTTAATCCAATTCCGGGAACAACGTTAGATAATATATCTCAGGAAATGGCTGATTTATTAAATGCAAAACGTGGTGAATTAGGTTTTCCTCAGACGGTGGAAGTTATTCCTGAAAGCGAAACATATTTACATGATGTAATGAAACAGGGTGTTATTAACCTTGGCACAATTGAATTTAGTCATGAAGTAAATAATGGTTTAGGTAATGGATTAAATTTATTAGGTTCTGTTATTGGAAAAAGTACAATTAAAGATAGTACAAATATGTTTAACTCTTGGATGAGTTCACCTGGACATTATAGTACTCTTATGCCTACAGATACTAATCATCTTCATTCAGATGATGTACTTCAGATTGTATGCTATGTATATGGTCCAGTAGATGGTTATTATTATTATGAATTAAATACAAGACTTAAAGCAAGAGAAATTAAGAAAGAAGAATGGCAAGAACCATATATTAATCCTGAACAGCCGGCATCTACTCCTGGAGTTTCAGAAGGTGGTAGTACACCAGGTGCAACTGTAGATACCGATGATGAAAATGGTTATATCGATAATTATGGTGATGAAATTGTTCTTGATTCACTCATTGGAACAGATGCTTTTTGGAAATATTTTGAAAATTGTTCACCTGAATTACAAGAACATTATCGAAAAGAACATCCGGAATTATTTAATTAATAAGAAACCTATATTATTCACCGAAGTCGCAAGGTTCGAATTCTTGTAGCCCTGCTTAAAAGAGTTGGACTTCAGTATTAATTACTGAAGTCCATTTTTTCTTGTGTTTACGGGCTTTTCAGGACTTCAAAGGGAAGCGTTTTCTCAATGTTTCTTATTCAGGGGGAAAAACCTGATAAGGCGGCAATATTATTGAAATGTTCGGCAATGTATATTATCATCTGATTAATTGGATAAATGGAGGCCTATTGTATGAAAAAGAAAGTATTTAGTATTCTACTGGTACTGATTTTGCTGTTTTCATTTGCTGGCTGCGGACAGCAGGTAAAATCATCGGAGCATCTTGAGGATTATGTTTTTACCATGTCCTATCATGACAATTTCAATATCCTCCAACTGACGGATATACACTGGAATGCGAATACCTCGACGAAGTCTTCCATGGCATACCTGGATAAGGTCATTAAAGAGGCGAACGATCACATTGTGGAAACGCAGGGACCCGGTGCAAAGATTGACCTTGTTGAGCTGACGGGTGATATGTTCATGCTTGTCAATGAATATCATTTGAACACTTTTGTAGATTATTTTGAAAAGAAGGCAGAGGAGTACGGTTTTCTTTATGCACCGATCTGGGGCAATCATGACAGGCAGGCGCTTTTCAATCCCAATACACTTGCAAAACGATTCTGCAATGCACCTCATTGTATTTATTATGAACCGGATGATGAACTTTACGGAAGAAGCAATTACATCATTAACCTGACCGAGGACGGAAGCGCGAATTCCGATGTGGACTGGATGCTGGTACATCTTGATTCCGGTGCAAGTTTTTCGGAGACGGAGCTTACCATATCCAGAGACTATGATTATATCCGTCCGGATCAGACGGAGTGGTTTATTAAAGAACATACACTCTACGGCGAGGATATTCCGGTAATGGCATTTTATCATATTCCGCAGGATGAAAATGAGACGGCATGGAAAGCCGTAACAGAAGAGGGTGCGGAACTTAAGAACAAATTCTTCAGACTGGAAAGTTTCGGGGATAACGGGAACGAAGCACATGCCAGCGATTTTATTGACAGGGCAAAGGAACACAATTTAAAAGCGGCATTTATGGGACATGCACACAATACGGACTGGACATATGAAGAGGACGGCGTGGTAATCGGACTCGGTGTAAAAACGGGTGATGAACTTTATTTCGCACATGTGGATGCAAACTCGGATGACGAAGCGGTGCAGATGGGACTTGCATCCGTCGGAATCACGGAAAATTTTGATTTAATAGGAGCTGCCCTTGTGACGATTACGGACAGAGAAGGTTCGTTTGATTTGGAACATCTTTATTACAACGAAAGGAAAGACTGTGATTTTGTCAAATGGGTGAAATGGTGATGGAAAATAAAACAAAAAAACAGTCACTTATTGTGACAATTTCGGTAATCGTTTTCTTTGTCGTTTCGGCATTTACTTTTATGAACGCATTATATTGTCTTTCAGATATAATCGGTTCTACCGTAAGCGGATCTGTCGATATCGCAATTCGTGATATTTTAAGATCCGTTCCGGTCTTTTTGTCATTCTTTATAACATTATGCGGACTGATGGTTGCGCATACATTCTATCGGAACGAGAGCAGGGAGATTTTAAAAAGGAATGCAAAGCTTTTTGCAAAGGCCGGAATCGGAATCGGTGCGGTGCTCATCGTTTATGTAATCGTGATGCTGATTGCGGGAAAATACCTGTCCATCGTGGAAGGCGCTCCCTCGCCGATTTATCCGCTGGATGCCTGTTTGTATGCCGTGCTTTATATTGCACTTGGAATACTTATTCATATGTATTTTAAAAAGCATGAGGAATCGGGACTATACGAGGGTCCGGCCAGAGCGCCGATCAGTAAGAAGCTCGGTGCAATCAAATACTTTTTCCGTTTCTTCTGGCTGATGTTTGCACTTTACGGTTTCTGCGGATTTTTCTACAGCTTTTTCATTGTGGATTTTTTACACGGATATGTGGCGTACAGTCTGGCAGCAATGCTGATTTCACTGGTTGTATTTTTAACGCTTGCAGTCTGGGAACTGTATTACAATAATCTGAGTCCGGAAAAGCGGAGTGCGGTAACGCTTCCTCTGGCACTGATATCACTTGGTGTTACGATTGTAGCAGCTGTTATCTATTTTATTGCACTGAAAGGAAATCTGGACGGCCCGACGAATGTCGGCTTCGGACTTTTGCCGGTAGCGTACTCCGCGAGCGTCAATGTTGCTACATTTCTGGTAATGATTGTTCCGATGATTGTTTCCGTTGTAGCACTTATTAAGGGTGTGATCAGAAAGGCCGCAAATGAGGAAATCTTGTAATATCCGTCCAAATAGAATAGAATAAATATTTAGGAATTTATAATCAGGAATTGTTTTTTAAGGGGGAAAATGAGATGGATGAAAACACGGTGAAAGAGGAGAACACCGCAGAAGAGACTGTAGTTGAAGAGAATACTGTAGAAGAAAATACTGCGGAAGAAACGGTTGCAGAAGAGAACGTTGCGGAAGAAAGTGCTGCGGAAGTGAATACTGTCGAAGAAAAAACTGCGGAAGAGTCTGTTGAAGAAAAAACTGCGGAAGAGACAGCTGAAAAAGAACCTATGTCGGAAAGCGAATATATTGAGGCACAGAAGGAAGCGTTAAAGAAAAATATTCGCACCTGGATTATCATACTGGTTTACCTTTTGGTTGTCGGACTGGTATTGTGCCTGATTATTTATGGTTTTCTTATGGTAGCAATGTTTGTCGTCAATCTGATTTTCTTCCTCAGGACGAAAAAATTCCTGGAGGAAATAGAAAACGGCGAAGCAGATGTGAAAGATATCTATGAATTCTATGAATCCATGGGAAACAGAAGCGTGAAGCTCTTTGCTCTGAATATTTTCTGCGGTGGCTTATTGGGCGTTATCGGAACAATCAGTGACATGAAAGTTGCATCTGCCGGAAGAGTAGAAGGGGAGATAATCCTCGGAGATGATTATAAGAACGAAAGAATTTCTCAGGATGTCAATGCAAAATGGCATTATTGCGTTTATTGCAAGAGAAACAAATCGGAAGCATTCCATCTTTATAAATTAACGGACGGAGTGATTTGCGGCAACTGTTTATCCCCGTATTCGTCCATGCTTGAGAAAAGAGCGGAGGACCCTGCAGTTCTTACATCCAAAAATACTGCGTATTTTGTTTCTCCGGAGCATTCGATTGGAGGACTGTCTTCAAAAGAACTGGAAGAACGTCTTGAGTACTTAAAAAAGAATCAGGAAGAGTATTCTGATTTTACTCCGACAAAGGTTCTTTGTGACGGATGTCTGGAAATTGATGAGACGAATTCTCTTTTCCGTGTTGTACCGGTTAGTGAATTTGACAGCGGAAGAGGCGGTGCAACAAGCGGACTGGTTCATCCGTACAGTGCGATAAAAGGCATTGCTTATGAAATGATTTATGAATATGATTATCCTACCGATAACGATAACGGAGGATGGAGATACACGAATCGTAATTCCATCATATTAGCGATTGATAATCCGTATCTGCGAGAGGAAACATTTACGTTAAAGGAGATTCCGACTAAATTTTTTGCAAATTCCAAAAAACCTCAAATTGAATATGCCGAACAAAAGGTAAATGAATTGCATGAGATTTTTGATAAGCCGATTTTGGATCGCAGAAAAATGCGTCGTTAGGGAGAATCTGTAAATGGATGGTTTGAGCAATATGACAGAAGAGGAATATCGTCAAATAACGGAATACACCACGGAAGACTTTCAGGTTGACTGCGGAAGCAGAAGTAAAAGGGCTTTGATTTACGGATTGATTGCCATTGCTTTATCAAGTACCGTAATCGGGGGTGTTCCGTTTGGTGTTGTGGCAATTATTCACGGAGTCAAGGCGGTTAAAACAAGACCGCAGGATAAAAGGGGAAAAGTCGGTATCGCCCTGGGATGTACGGCAATCGGACTGTTTCTCTTCAGCGTATGTGTGCTGGTATTTCGTTTTTTACTTTTTATGTTTTTACCGTAAAAGAAAAACAGTTTTGAGAAAAAGTCTGTCTACAGGTGTGACAGGATAAATTCAGCCGTTTGCTTTTGCTGTTCTTCCTTTGTTATTGAAGCTTCAGAGTCGCCGTGCTGCGGCCCGTAGTTTCCGAATCCGGCGTGATTGCCGCCCTGTATGACCCTGTAGTAACTTGTTACGGGGTCATTTTTTCTGCAATCTTCCAGTTTATCAAAATTCAGTACCCCATCTTCGGAACCATAAACGGAAATCTCGAAGAAATGAAATCATGATGATATAATAAAAAATATGCATATGTATGAAAAGCTTCTTAACAAATAGTTTGAACTAAAGGGGAAAAATATATGAAACCGGAACTTGAGCAGAAGATTAATTTGTTTGTAGAAAACAGGAAGGAAGCGGAAAAGGCTTTCGTAATGGAACATAAACTTAACCATGTGTTGTCGAGCCTTATTCTGACCGGTTCCGGCCACAGTCTCGACCGGGAAAAGGTAAAGGAAGCAAAGAAGATCGTGAAATCGAAAAAAGGAATGTTATCTGTCTTCAGAGCTACCTGTTTTGTGGATGTTGTGACGAAGATGTCGATACAGAACAATCCGGAGCGCTACATAGAGGATGTCCTTGAAGTCTATAAGATTATCAAGGGAAAGAGGATTATGGAATACACCGGTCTGGTGCTGGCATCTATGGCGATAGTTGATCTCGGCAGGAAGAATGAGGCCGAAAAGATAGCCGTGAAATATGAAGAAATACTTAGAAAAATGAGCAAAAAACATCCGTTTTTGACGGACGAGAACGATATTGCCTTTGCAGTTCTTCTCGCCATGACGGAAAAGGATGTTGATACCATCATTGATGAGATGGAAGAGTGCTACACGTATCTTAAGAAGACTCTTAAGGTAAAAGCGGATGCCAATGCACTCCAGGGACTGAGCGAGCTTATTATACTAAGCGATGGTTCTATGACGGAAAAATGCGATAAGGCTGCAGAATTGTATGTAACATTTAAGGAACACGGTGCAAAATATGGTTATTACTTTGAGTTTGCTTCTTTAGCGGCGCTTATCGGACTTGATATCAACAAGGATGAACTCGTTGACCTGATTATTGAGGTTGATGAAAAACTCAAGGATAATAAGGGATTCGGAGACTGGTCGATGAACAGGAAGGAGCGTCTTATGTTTGCGGCCATTCTTGTGGCGGAAGTGCTTTCCGGAGATAATAATCAGATGTATAATTATGCAATTGACAGCGCTGTCATCAGCAATACCATTGCGTCCATTATCGCGGAGGAAGTTGCCGTGATGATGTGCATGATTATTTGTACGAATACTATTTCTACTGCTTCCACCAATCACTGAACAGGAACGGAAATGACACAATAACCCCGTCACCTAGTGTCAAAATGGGAGGAAAAATGGAAAAGACTGAGAAATCGAAAAAATTGAAAATGTGGCAGATTATTCTGATAAGTCTGGCGATTGCTGCGGTACTGACACTCGGGTATCTGGCGTTTGAAAGCATCTTTGTCAGCATAACCGGAATGCCGCCGATTCGCCGGCAGCAATGGGGAGGAGAATGCAGAGAAGAAATCGGACTGTTTTGGTCTGTAACCATACTGGAGCCTATGACGAGTGCGGATGAGCCGGTAGTCGCATCTCCGGATATCAGAAATTTTCATGCGCCCATGATTTTTATTTCCCTGCTGATGCTTTTTGCGATTTCCTGGATTATTTTAAGTATCATTAACGGAAAATGGAAAGTGGTTTTAATCACAATCGGAGCCGTGGCAGCATGCTGTTTATTATTTTTTGCGGGAAAGAAGATACAGAAAAAAATAAATTCTACTCCTCAAAAACTGATGAAAATTGAAATTTATACCGCAGACATTCAGCCGGATCATTATTTTGGGGTGGAATATCCGCAAAAGGTCTATTATCTTGTAAAGGCAGGAGAAGAAGGAAAATTCGGAAGAACCGAAACGGAAAAGCTGGAATACAAAGTGAGCAGGGAAGATGTTACGAAAGAACAGCTGAATGAAATAATAAAAGCGGTTCGGAAAGTAAAGGAAAACTCGGACCACGATTATAAGAAAGACTTTGCGTATCA
>CACZRH010000172.1 GCA_902783455.1 uncultured Lachnospiraceae bacterium
CCTGCATCTTTATTCATTTTATCACATTTTTAATCACTGTACTCTTACAAATAGATTTATAATCTCCCCCATACATACAGCAAAAAAAGGAACTGCCACGTTTGACCGTTCCAGTTCCTTTTGTCGCATCCTATCTCATTTTCCCATAATAGCTCTTCTATTCCATCTCGATTGTTCCGGGCGGTTTGCTGGTCAGATCATACAGAACGCGATTGACACCCTTCACTTCGTTGATAATCCGGTTCATGGATTTTTGCAGGACAGGGAACGGAATATCCGTACATTCCGCGGTCATAAAGTCCGATGTATTCACGGCACGAAGCACTACCGCATAATCATAGGTTCTGAAATCTCCCATGACTCCGACCGAACGCATATTGGAAAGTGCCGCAAAATACTGATTGGGAAGCCATTCCGGATTCGTCTTTGCGCGCTTTCTGTACCGGTCGGCCTTTACCGCAGCACCCGCATTCTCCGCACGCTTTGCTTCCTCTTTCCAGGTTTCTCTCCAATCTTCTACCGCCTTTGCAATCTCCTCACGGAAAATCGCATCTGCCTCCTGCACAATCTTTACCTTTTCCGCGGTAACCTCTCCGATAATACGGACTCCGAGACCGGGTCCGGGGAACGGCTGACGAAATACCAGTTTTTCGGGTAATCCAAGCTCCAATCCGGCACGTCTTACCTCATCCTTAAAAAGCATCCTCAAAGGCTCAATAATCTCTTTAAAATCCACATAATCAGGCAGTCCGCCGACATTGTGATGGGATTTAATGACTGCGGATTTGCCAAGCCCCGATTCGATTACGTCCGGGTAAATCGTTCCCTGTGCAAGAAAATCAACGGTTCCGATTTTTTTTGCTTCTTCTTCGAATACCCGGATAAATTCTTCGCCGATGATTTTTCTTTTTTTCTCCGGCTCTTCCACGCCCTTTAATTTCTCATAAAACCGATCCTGTGCATTGACACGGATGAAATTCAGATCATACCTGCCCTTCGGACCGAAAATCGCTTCCACTTCATCTCCCTCGTCCTTACGAAGAAGTCCCTGGTCTACAAACACACAGGTTAACTGCTTGCCTACCGCCTTTGACAAAAGCACTGCCGCCACGGAGGAATCCATGCCTCCGGACAGAGCCAGAAGCACTTTCCCGTTCCCGACATGATTTCGGATCTCTTCGATTTTGGTCTGCACGAAGGAATCCATTCTCCAGTCGCCACGGCAGCCGCAGATTCCGAGAACGAAATTCTGAAGCATCGTCTGCCCTTCCTCGGTATGCATAACCTCCGGATGGAACTGCGTTGCATAAAGTTTCTTTTCCGCGCATTCCATTGAAGCAATCGGGCAGTCCTTGCTGTGTGAGGTCGCTACAAAGCCTTCCGGGACTTTTGCGATATAATCGGTATGACTCATCCAGACGGACGTCGTTAAATTAACATCCTGAAACAGCAGGCTTTTGTTGTTCAGCACAATATCCGTATGCCCGTACTCGCTTACCGGAGCGGTCTTTACTTCCCCGCCCAGTGTCCAGGCCATTAACTGGGAACCGTAACAGATTCCGAGAATCGGAACACCGATTTCAAAAATTCCTTTTTCATAATGCGGCGAGGCTTCATCGTATACGCTGTTCGGACCACCCGTAAAAATGATGCCCTTCGGATTGGCTGCTTTGATTTCCTCAAGGCTTTTCGTATACGGCCAGACCTCCGCATATACGTTGCATTCCCTGACACGCCTTGCAATTAACTGATTGTACTGTCCTCCGAAATCCAGGACGATAATCATTTCTCTTTCCATATCCCGTTTTCCTTATTTTGATTAAAAATACATTACGCAGTGTATAAATTGCAAAAGGACTTATGTGTTGTGCACAAAGTCCTTTTATACAATTTCTTTTATTTACTCAGTTTACTTTCCCGATAAATAATATCTTCTCTGCCCGGTCCATTACTTACCATGGTAATCGGATATCCAATCTGCTCTTCAATAAACTCCACATACTTTCTGCAGTTTTCGGGCAGTTCCTCATAATTTTTGATTCCGCGGATATCACACTTCCAGCCTGGCAAAGTCTTTAATACCGGTTTTGCTTTTTCCAGTTTATGTGTAACCGGGAAATCGGTTGTCACTTCGCCGTCAATTTCATATCCGATGCAAACCGGAATTTCATCCAGATATCCCAAAACATCCAAAACCGTAAATGCCACATCGGTAGTACCCTGCAGTCTGCAACCGTACTTTGATGCCACGCAGTCAAACCAGCCCATTCTTCTGGGACGTCCGGTTGTAGCACCGTACTCTCCGCCGTCACCACCACGTCTTCTAAGTTCGTCCGCCTCGTCTCCGAAAATCTCCGAAACAAATGCTCCTGCACCGACTGCAGAAGAATATGCCTTACAAACCGTAATAATCTGCTTAATCTCATAAGGCGGAATTCCGGCACCGATTGCCCCGTATGCAGCAAGCGTGGAAGAGGATGTTACCATCGGATAGATTCCGTGATCCGGATCCTTTAATGTTCCGAGCTGTCCTTCCAGAAGAATCGTCTTTCCGTCTTTTAATGCCTGATTTAAGAAGGAAGATACATCTCCAACATAAGGAGAAACCATATCGCGGTATTCATGTAACGTCTTTAATAATTCTGCCGGATCAAGAAGCGGCTTATGATATAAATGCTCCAGCGTAACATTTTTAATGCTGCAGATTCTTTCTACCTTTTCTTTTAATAAATCATCGTCGAAAAGTTCGCTTACCTGGAAGCCGATTTTTGCATATTTATCCGAATAAAACGGAGCGATACCGGATTTCGTGGAACCGAAGGATTTGCCTCCGAGACGCTCTTCTTCGTACTGATCAAATAAAATATGATACGGCATTACCATCTGCGCCCTGTCGGAAATCATAATCTTCGGAGCCGGTACCCCGCGGTCTATGATATTCTGAATTTCACCGAACAAAATCGGAATATTCAGTGCCACTCCGTTTCCGATGACGCTTGTGATATGATCGTAAAATGCACCGGAAGGAAGAGTATGCAGAGCGAATTTACCGTACTTGTTGACTATCGTATGCCCGGCATTCGCACCGCCCTGAAAACGAACCACAATGTCCGCTTTCTCTGCAAGCATGTCCGTAATTTTACCTTTTCCTTCATCGCCCCAGTTTGCGCCTACAACCGCTTTTACCATGTTATTTCCTGCCTCTCTTTATTTTGAGTAGTATTTGCCTACATTTATAATTTATTCCACTGTAACGCTCTTTGCTAAGTTTCTCGGTTTATCCACATCAAGACCCTTTGCAACGGACATGTAATATCCCATCAGCTGAAGCGGAATAATCGCAAGACTCTGTGCAAAAATCTCAGCCGTCTTCGGAATGTAAATCGTAAAGTCCACGGTATCCTCCACACCGTAATTGCCGGCGGAGGTAACACCGGCCAGATAACCGCCGCGGCTCTTTACTTCCACAAGATTCGAAACCGTCTTTTCATATAATTCGCTCTGCGTCAGAACGCCGATTACAAGCGTTCCGTCCTCAATTAAGGAAATCGTTCCGTGCTTTAATTCTCCAGCCGCATATGCCTCGGAATGGATATAGGAAATCTCCTTCATCTTAAGACTGCCTTCCAGGGAAATCGCATAATCGATTCCGCGACCGATAAAGAAGATGTCATGCGCATTCGAAAACTTCGCGGTAAACCACTGAATACGCTCCTTATCTTCCAAAACTCTCGTAATTTTATCCGGCAGAGTTTTTATTTCGGTTAAATATGCTTCATAATCTTCCTTTGCAATCAGCCCCTTCACAAAGCCAAGCTTTAATGCAAGAAGCTCGGTTGCGATTAACTGTGCGCTGTATGCCTTCGTGGTTGCTACCGCAATCTCGGGACCGGCCATCGTATACATGACACTGTCCGCTTCTCTTGCGATGGAGCTTCCGACAACATTTACGATTGCCATGGTAAAAATTCCCGAATTCTTTGCCTCTCTGAGCGCTGCCAGGGTATCGGCAGTTTCACCGGACTGACTGATGACGATCACCAGTGCATCCTTTTCCAAAATCGGGTTTCGATACCGAAATTCCGATGCCAGCTCCACACGTACCGGAACTCTGGCCATTTTTTCAATCACATACTGTGCCACCATTCCGACATGGTAAGCGCTTCCGCAGGCAACGATATGAATATGGCTGAACTTCTTTAACTGCTCATCCGACAGTCCCACATTCGTAAAATCAATTTCCGTTTCCTTAACATACGCGTTTAAGGTATCTAAAACCGCCTTGGGCTGCTCATGAATTTCCTTAATCATGAAATGTTCGAAACCGCCCTTTTCAGCCGCTTCAGTATCCCATTCCACTGTGGTCAGCTGTTTTTCAATCTGCTCACCGTCAAGGTTATAGAAGGATACTTCACCCTTCTTTAAGCAGGCCATCTCAAGGTTTCCGATATAATAAACGTCACGTGTATATTTTAAGATTGCAGGCACATCGCTTGCAACAAAGCACGCATCGTCTTTTTTCCCGATAATCATGGGGGAATCTTTTCTTGCCACCCAGATTTCATCCGGATAGTCTTTAAACATTACGCAGAGTGCATAAGAACCGCGTACACGCACCATCGTCTTCGCAAGTGCATCTACGGGACCGATGTTGTATTTTTTATAATAGTAATCCACAAGCTTTACAATGGCTTCCGTATCCGTTTCCGAATAGAATTTATACCCCTTCTTTAAAAGCTTGTCCTTTACTTCCGTATAATTCTCGATAATACCGTTATGAACGGCAATTACGTTTCCGTCATCACTCTGATGCGGATGGGCGTTGTTTTCGGAAGGCTCTCCGTGTGTCGCCCAACGGGTATGACCGATTCCGCAGGTTCCTTTTAATGCTTTTCCTGCGTTGGTCTTTGCGCTGAGTGCTTTCAAACGTCCTTTGGCCTTTACGATTTCCGCCGGCTTCTCACCGTTTCTTACGGAAAGTCCCGCCGAATCGTAGCCCCTGTATTCCAGCTTTGACAGTCCGTCAAGCAGTATCGGTGCAGCCTGAAGGCTTCCGTTATATCCGACAATTCCACACATATCATATCCTCCTTATGACACTAGGTGACGGGGACATTGTGTCACTTTTTTGACACATGGTGACGGGGACATTGTGTCATTTTGCATTTCTCACAGAATACATGACAATTTTCCCGGAATACCAGACACCGCCCGGAGTGTCAGTAAATTTATTGCTTTAAATCGCTAAATTTTACCACAAAATTATAGCACAACCATTTCTTTCAAGTAAATATTTTTTTATCCGTTAAGAAAGAAGCTCTTTCAGCCGTCTTGCGGCTTCCTTTGTATCCTCCGGATCCCCGAATGTCGAAAACCGGAAATATCCTTCGCCACAGGCACCGAAGCCTTCCCCCGGAGTACCTACCACCTGAATTTCCTTCAATAGCAGATCAAAGAATTCCCAGCTTCCCATACCGTTCGGGCATTTCATCCAGATATAAGGCGCATTCTTCCCTCCAAAATATGGAATCTGCAATTCATCAAGCACTTCCATAAGAACACGGGCATTCTTCTTATAAATTCCGATATTTCTGCGAATCTGCTCCTGGCCGTTTTCCGTAAATACCGCTGCGCCGCCTTTTTGAATGATATAGGATACGCCGTTTGTCTTAGTTGTCCGATTTCGAACCCACATGGCATTTACATTCATGCCGCCCCGTTCAAGATTCTTCGGAATTACCGTATAGCCAAGCCTCGTTCCCGTGAATCCTGCCGTTTTCGATAAGGAACAAATCTCAATTGCGCAGGTTCTTGCGCCTTCGATTTCAAAAATACTGTGCGGGAGATTTTCCTCGATAAATGCTTCGTATGCCGCATCGAATAAAATCACCGCTCCGCGTGCATTCGCCCAGTCCACCCAGACTTTTAACTGTTCTTTGCTGAACACCGCCCCGGTCGGATTATTCGGCGAGCAAAGATAGATTAAATCCGCATCCAGATCATCCGTCGGCATCGGAAGAAATCCGTTTTCCTCACCGGACGGAAGATGTACGATTTTTCTTCCCGCCATCACATTGGCATCCACATAAGCCGGATAAGCAGGTTCCATGATAAGTGCCGTACTCTCCCTGGAAAACAGATCCAGAATATCTCCGAGCTCATCGCTCGCACCACTTGAAACGAAAACCTCTTCAGGTGATAACGTAACATCTCTTCTGTGATAATACAGCGCAATAGTCTCACGAAGTGACTGTGCCCCACATTCCGGCATGTATCCGTGAAAGCTCTCCTTCTTTCCCTGATCATCCACCGCCTGATGAAGTGCGGAGATTACGGCATCCGCTAAGGGAAGCGAAACATCTCCGATTCCCATCCGGTAAAGCTTCTTTCCGGGATTTTCCTCCAGATATTTTTTCGTCTTCTGCGCAATGTTATAAAACAGATAAGACTCTTTCAGATTATTATAATTTGTGTTTAACTGAATCATGGTTTTTTCCTGCTTTCTTTTGAATTCTTAATATTCTTTTTATATCCGTTATTAACTGTTTTTCCGCTCT
The DNA here is from genome assembly GCA_902783455.1 of uncultured Lachnospiraceae bacterium. GTDB lineage: Bacteria > Bacillota > Clostridia > Lachnospirales > Lachnospiraceae > UBA3766. The sequence continues at coordinate 6,558 of CACZRH010000172.1, forward strand.
TACGTTCTCCTGTTCCGGGCTTTTTTTGTAATTCACTTCCTTAAGGCAATTCGATGGTTGTTTCTCCCTCATATACAAATTCCGCGGGTCCGGTCATAAAAATCGTATCATCGTCCTTGATCTCAATTACCAGGTCTCCGCCGTCCAAATGCACTGTAACCGGCGTATTATATGGGCAGAATCCTTTCTTAACCGCAGCCATCACACTTGCGCAGGTTCCGGTACCGCAGGCCATCGTAATGCCGCTTCCCCTCTCCCAGACACGCATGCGAAGCTCTTTTTCAGAAAGAACCTGAACAAATTCCGTATTGACACCGCCCGGGAAATTCGAATGATGCTCCACCTGCGGTCCGATTTTTTCCAAATCCACCTGATCCATATCGTCGGTAAAAATCACAGCATGGGGATTTCCCGTGGAAACCGGCAGATAGGAAAGACTCACATCATTCTGATTTGCATCCAAAACCGTTATTTCGCCGGAATCGGAAACCACTCCTTTTCCCATATCCACAGTAACGGATTTAACACTCTTTTTTCGCTTCACTCCGTTTTCCTCAGAAGTTTTGTTTTCTCCCAAAACTTCGGTTTCCGCAAATTTCAGATACAGAGTTTTAATCCCGGACTGCGTGTCGATTTTTAATATTTCTTTATCGGTATAGCCCTTGTCATAAACATATTTTCCGACACAACGAATTCCGTTTCCGCACATCATGGCCTCGGAGCCGTCCGCATTAAAAATTCTCATTTTGAAATCCGCAACGTCCGACTTACAGATATAAATCATTCCGTCCGCACCGGGTCCGAAATAGCGGTTGGATAATCGAATCGACAAATCCTTTATATTTTCCGGGACCTCACCGAATACGTATAAATAATCGTTTCCGAGTCCCTGCATTTTTGTAAAGTGCATATTTACTCCTTTTCTGCTTTCCGTCTTTTAATTCTGCTTTCCGCTCAGCTTTCAGTTGCCTGTTATTTCGCTTCTGTCTGGTTTTATGAAGATTTTATTCCGCATCAATTGTGGAAATTCCCATCGTCACTTCTTCCAAAACATCCAAAAGCATCCGGACCGTATCAAGTGATGTCAGCATCGTGACATTATTCTGTGCTGCAATCGTACGAATCTGCGTACCGTCACCATAATGCTTTCCGGAAAGAATCGCTCTGGTATTAATGACGTAGCTTACATATCCGGCCTTTAAATCATCTAAGAATTCCTCGGAGTTTTCACTCGGCTTATGACGGATTCTCGTCTTAATGCCGTGATCCCTTAAGTATTCCCCGGTAACCGTGGTTGCTTCGATATTAAATCCCATCTTATAGAATCTTTCCACCAAAGGAAGGGTTTCTTCCTTGTCTTCATCTGCAACACTGACTGCAAGTGTACCGTAATTTTTCAGCTTCAGGCCGGAGGCTATCATCGCTTTATAAACCGCACGGTGAAGCTTTTTATCATACCCGATGGCTTCACCGGTGGACTTCATTTCCGGCGAAAGATATGCATCCATTCCACGCAGTTTCGAGAAGGAAAATGCCGGAACCTTCACATAATAACGCTGCTTTTCTTTCGGATAATAAGCACATTCCCCTTCCGGAACCCAGCTTCCGTCCACCTTGACATATCTGGTGCTCCTACTGTCGAAATATCCAGTACTGTCATCCCTGCACCGGTCAAGAATTCCCTGTTCCTTTAAGCTTATGCCGAGATTCGTAAGTGTCGCAATATCCGCAAGCGAAAATCCGGTTGCTTTCGATAAGAACGGCACCGTTCTTGACGATCTGGGATTCACCTCTATGATGAAAACGTTTTCCTCTTTATCAACAATAAACTGAATATTAAAAAGACCGATGATACCGATTCCGAGACCTAATTTTTTCGTATATTCCAAAATTGTTTTACGGACTTTTTCCGATAAACTAAACGGCGGATATACACTGATGGAATCACCCGAATGCACACCTGTACGCTCCACCAATTCCATGATTCCCGGAACGAATACATCGTTTCCGTCACAGATGGCATCGACTTCCACTTCTTTTCCGCGGATATATTTATCCACCAAAACCGGCTTGTCCACGTCGATTTCCACCGCGGTTTTTAAATATTCCAAAAGTGCCTCTTTTTTTGCCACAATCTGCATTGCACGTCCACCCAGAACAAAGGAAGGACGAACCAGAACCGGATAACCGATTTCTTCCGCCGCAGCAACACCTTCCTCAACGGAAGTCACCGCACGCCCCTTCGGCTGTGGAATGTTCAGCTCCAGGAGCAGATGCTCAAATGCATCACGGTTCTCTGCTTTTTCAATTGCATCACAGTCGGTTCCGATGATTTTCACCCCCCGCTTCATAAGGGGTTCGGCAAGATTAATTGCCGTCTGTCCGCCGAGTGTTGCAATAACACCGATCGGATTCTCCAAATCGATTACATGCATGACATCTTCCACGCAAAGCGGCTCAAAATACAATTTATCCGAACAGGTATAATCCGTGGAAACCGTCTCCGGATTGTTGTTAATGATAATTGCCTCGTATCCGTTTGCCTTGATTGTCTTAACCGCATGAACCGTGGAATAATCAAATTCCACACCCTGTCCGATACGAATCGGTCCGGAACCCAAAACCACAACCTTTTTGTGATCCGATACCACGGATTCGTTTTCCTCTTCATAGGTGGAATAAAAATACGGAATGTAGCTTTCAAACTCGGAGGCGCAGGTATCAATCATTTTATATACCGGAACAATGCCGAGGCTCTTCCGAAGTTCATATATTTTTTCTTCCGGAATATCCCAGAATTTTGCTATGGTTTTATCCGCAAACCCCATACGCTTTGCACGATATAAAATATCCTTCATCGCACTCGTTTTGTCAGTCGATACACTTTCTTTAAATTCTTTTAATTCGTTTTCCGTTTCAATGATTTTTCGAAGCTTCCGGATAAAAAATCTGTCAATTGCCGTTTTTTCAAAAATCGCATCCTCGGATACACCGCGCCTTAACAGCTCTCCTATCGCATAGATTCGGTCATCGGTGCCGATATGGATATAGGATAAAAGATCATTTGTTTCCATCTCATCAAATTTCTTATGATACAGATGGAAAAGTCCGATTTCCAGGGAACGGATGCCTTTTAACAGGCTTTCTTCAAAGGTTCTGCCGATACTCATGGTTTCTCCGGTTGCCTTCATCTGTGTGGAAAGCGAATTGTTTGCATCGGCAAATTTATCAAACGGGAAACGTGGCATCTTCGTTACCACATAATCGAGTGCCGGTTCAAAAGAAGCAGGTGTATTCGCAATCGGAATTTCATCCAGTGTCATACCGACGCCGATTTTTGCAGAAACCCTTGCAATCGGATAACCGCTTGCCTTAGAAGCCAGTGCAGAGGATCTCGAAACACGGGGATTTACTTCAATCAGATAATACTGAAATGAATTCGGATCCAGCGCAAACTGGACATTGCATCCGCCTTCAATCTGCAGTGCACGAATGATTTTCAATGCACTGTCACGCAGCATGTGATACTCTTTATTCGTCAGCGTCTGCGAAGGGCAGACAACAATCGAGTCACCGGTGTGAATTCCGACCGGATCTAAATTTTCCATGTTACAGATGGTAATTGCGGTATCATTCCGGTCCCGCATTACCTCATATTCGATTTCCTTAAAGCCCTTAATGCTTTTCTCAATCAGAACCTGGTGCACCGGCGAAAGCGACAGCGCGTTTTTCATCAGCTCCTCAAATTCTTCAATCGTCTCCGCAAAACCGCCTCCGGTTCCACCTAGAGTAAATGCCGGACGAAGAACGACAGGAAGACCGATATCTTCCATCGCCTTTCTTCCCTCTTCCATCGTGGATGCTATTTCGGAAGGAAGCACGGGTTCCCCCAGATTTTCACAGAGCTCCTTAAACAGTTCTCTGTCTTCCGCCCGCTCAATGCTCTCGCTCTTTGTTCCGAGAAGTTCCGTCTGTGTTTCCTCAAGAATCCCTTTTTTCTGAAGCTGCATCGCGAGATTTAAACCGGTCTGTCCGCCAATTCCCGGCAAAATTGCATCCGGCCGTTCATAGCGGATAATCTTAGCAATATATTCCAGTGTCAGCGGTTCCATGTAAACCTTATCCGCAATCGATGTATCGGTCATAATCGTTGCCGGATTCGAATTGCATAAAACCACTTCATAACCTTCTTCTTTCAGGGCAAGGCAGGCCTGCGTACCCGCATAGTCAAATTCTGCCGCCTGTCCGATTACAATCGGTCCCGAACCGATTACCAGTATTTTCTTTAATTCCGTTCTCTTTGGCATTTTTTAGCCTTTCTTATTTGTTATTAAGAGATTTGTTTTTAAAACTCAGCATGTTATCGATGAACTCATCAAACAGATATGCGCTGTCCTGCGGTCCCGGTGCGCTCTCCGGATGGTACTGCACACTGAATGCTAAATCTGCTTCACATTCCACACCCTCAATCGTTTTATCCAAAAGATTGATGTGCGTAACTTGTAGCGGTGTTCCTTCAACACTCGCATCCTCTACCGCATAGGAATGATTCTGCGAAGTAATTTCAATTCTGTTATTCTTCAGATTTTTCACCGGATGATTTCCGCCGCGATGTCCGAATTTTAATTTGTATGTTTTCGCCCCATATGCCAGGCTTAAAATCTGATGTCCTAAGCAGATTCCAAAAATCGGCACCTTACCGATTAAGCTTTGAACGGTCTTAATTACCTCCGGAACATCCGTCGGATCTCCGGGTCCGTTTGAAATAAAAATCCCGTCCGGATGAAGCGGTGCAATCTGTTCCGGTTTCGTATTCCACGGAACCACCGTCACATGAATTCCGCGCCGGTTCATGGAACGCACGATATTTTGTTTCATCCCGCAGTCGATTGCCACTACATGGAAATTCTGACCGGTCGGGAACTCCGTTGCCGGATAAAATGCAATGCTTTTCCGGCTGACCTTGCTTACCGCATCCTTTGGAATATCCGTTTCGGAAAGAATTTTAAGTCCTTCCTCCAAAGTCGTATCGGCAGAAGTAATAAGCGCCTTCATCGAACCAAAATCACGAATTCTCCGGTTTAACTTTCTGGTATCGATTCCGTAAATGCCCGGAATGTCATATTGTTTCATTACCATATCCAGCGTTTTTCTGCTGCGAAAATTCGAAGGCTCATCGTTATATTCTCTGACAACCAACGCGCCTATGGTCGGTGTCTCCGTTTCGTAATCTTCATCCGCCATACCGTAATTTCCAATCAAAGGATACGTCATCACGACTGCCTGATAGGTATAGGACGGATCCGAAAGGATTTCCTGGTATCCGACCATGGATGTATTAAATACGATTTCGCAGACTTTATCCGAATCCGATCCAAATCCGAATCCGGGATATTCCTCTCCGTTTTCCAAAATTAACCTACGATTGTAGTTCATTGTATGATTCCTTTATACGTTCTGTTTTCCAAATTCTTTATTTTTTAACTTTTAGTTTTCTAAATTTATAATTTTAATATTCTTTTATAGGTTTCCTATTGTTTCCTAAGCTTTCTTCACTTCCGACAGCGGTCTTTCGAATCTGTCCTTCCTGTTTCCCGACGGCACCGTTGTAGGATATTTTCCGTCAAAGCAGGCACTGCAGTAACCGCTGAAATAATCATCGTATCGCTCCTGCATCAGACAGCCGAGCTTCTCCACCGGCAGATATCCGAGGGAATCCGCGCCGATGATTTCGGCTATTTCCGGAACAGTATGCTGATTTGCAATCAGATGTTCCTCCGAATCAATGTCAGTACCATAATAACACGGATGAAGGAAAGGCGGCGCAGAAATTCTTAAATGTATTTCTTTTGCACCCGCTTCCCGAAGCAGACTTACCAGCCGGCCGCTCGTTGTTCCGCGCACGATGGAGTCATCTATTAAAACGATTTTTTTATCCCGTACCACATCCTCTATCGCTGCCAGTTTGATTTTTACCTGATCCAGTCTGTGATCCGGCGCAATAAAGGTCCTGCCGATATATTTATTTTTAATTAATCCGATTCCATAAGGAATTCCCGATTCCAGACTGTAACCGATGGCTGCATCCAGTCCGGAATCCGGCACGCCGATGACTAAATCAGCATCCACCGGATGCTCCTTTGCCAGCTCACGGCCGGCACTCACACGTGCAGAATGGACCGAAATACCGTCAATTACGGAATCCGGTCTTGCAAAATATATATATTCAAAAATACAGATTTTACGTTCCGCCTTATAACAGTGTCTCTGGATCGACTGCATTTTTACCACGGTTTTATACGCACCGGATTCTTCTTCCTTTTCCTGTGTCCTGCTGAAAACCAGAATCTCTCCGGGTTCCACATCGCGAATGAATTCCGCTCCGACAGCATGTATTGCACACGATTCGGACGCAACAACAAAGGACCCGTCCTTCGTTTTACCAAAACACAAAGGGCGGAATCCGTGAGGGTCTCTTGCACAAATCAGTTTTTGCGGGGACATCAAGACAAGCGAATATGCCCCTTGCAGAATATCCATTGCATTTGTCAGCGCATCTTCAATCGAACCGCATTTGATACGCTCTTTCGTAATAATATATGCGATGGTTTCCGTATCGGAAGTCGTGTGAAAAATCGCACCCGACAGTTCCAGCTCATCTCTTAACGGAATGGCATTCGAAAGATTTCCGTTATGTGCCAGAGCCATTCTTCCTTTCTGATGATTCACTTCAATCGGCTGACAGTTGCTGCGGTTATTCCCGCCGGTGGTTCCGTACCGGACATGTCCGACTGCCATTTCCCCTTCCGGAAGTTTGGATAATTCTTCGTTTCCAAACACCTCGCTGACCAGTCCCAGATCCTTGTGCGAGGAAAACAATCCATCGTGATTTACAACGATTCCGCAGCCTTCCTGGCCCCGGTGTTGAAGCGCATACAGACCGTAGTAGGTCAAATGACCTACGTCTGTAGTACTATTTGAAATTACGCCAAACACTCCGCACTCTTCATGAATACTCATAACTTTTTCCTTATCCGTTATCGTCCGTTAATCTTAATCATTTTTCCTCGGATTTTTTCGCAGCCGCCGCAATAAATCCCTTAAACAACGGATGCGGTCTGTTAGGTCTGGATTTAAATTCCGGATGATACTGAACACCGACATAAAAATCACGTTCTGTCAATTCCACGGTTTCAATTAAGTTTCCATCCGGTGACTGACCGCTTAATGTAAGTCCCTTCTCCGTAAACTGATGCCTGTATTCATTATTGAATTCATAACGATGACGATGTCTTTCGCTGATTTCCTGCTTGCCGTAGCATCTTTCCATGGTCGTACCGGGAGCAATGACACAGGGATATGCGCCAAGTCTTAACGTACCGCCCTTATCGATATCCTCACTCTGTCCCGGCATGAAATCGATTACCTTGTTTTTGCACTGCTCATCAAACTCACCGGAGTTTGCATCCGTAATTCCAAGAACATTTCTTGCATATTCAATTACCGCAATCTGCATTCCGAGACAGATTCCGAAATACGGAATATTATTCTCTCTTGCATACTTTGCGGAAAGGATCATGCCTTCAATCCCGCGGCTTCCGAATCCACCGGGAACGATAATACCGTTTAAATCCGCCAGTTTTTCCGAAACATTATTTTCCCGGATTTCTTCCGAATCAATCCAGATAATATCCACATTCGCATCGTTATAATATCCCGCATGTCTTAGCGCTTCCGCTACGGAAAGATATGCATCATGCAATTCCACGTATTTTCCAACCAGACCGATTCGAACGTTTTTCGTACGGGTTTTGATTTTTTCAACCATTTCCGTCCATTCCTTCAAATCCGGATTCAGTGCCTTAATACCGAGTTCTCTTAATACCACGGATGAAAAATTGGATTTTTCAAGCATCAGCGGAGCTTCATATAAAACGGGCAACGTTATATTTTCAATAACGCAGTCTTCCTTAACATTACAGAACAAGGAAATCTTCTTAAAAATCGACTCCTCCAGCGGTTCATCGCAGCGAAGCACAATGATGTTCGGGTTGATTCCCATTCCCTGCAGTTCCTTAACGGAATGCTGTGTGGGTTTGGATTTATGCTCATCCGAACCGTGCAGGAAGGGAACCAGCGTTACATGGATAAACAGACTGTTTTCCCGTCCTACCTCCAGAGAAATCTGACGTACCGCTTCGATAAACGGCTGTGATTCGATATCACCAATGGTACCGCCGATTTCCGTAATCACCACGTCTGCTTCGGTCTTTTTTCCGACACGGTATACGAACTCCTTAATTTCATTCGTGATGTGCGGAATGACCTGTACCGTGGAGCCTAAGTATTCCCCGCGGCGTTCTTTATTTAATACATTCCAGTAAACCTTTCCGGTTGTAAGATTTGAATATTTATTCAAATCCTCATCGATAAATCTCTCGTAATGGCCAAGATCCAGATCGGTTTCCGCTCCGTCCTCGGTAACGTAAACCTCACCGTGCTGAAACGGGCTCATAGTCCCCGGGTCAACGTTGATATACGGGTCGAGCTTCTGAGCAGCAACCTTCAGCCCTCTTGCTTTCAGAAGGCG
>CACZRH010000173.1 GCA_902783455.1 uncultured Lachnospiraceae bacterium
CCGTGACCTCCGCCTTACCAAGGCGACGCTCTACCGACTGAGCCACATCAGCACGGTTTTAACACCGAGAGATATCTTATCATATTCCGCTTTCTTTTGTCAATGAGAATTTAAAAAGCCGTTGGCTTTGGAAGTTTTACTTCTTTCGCCTTTGAAGTATAGGTGTCGAATTCCTTTTCCGTGATCTCATCACCCCACTCATAGGCCCATACCGGGAACATGCCACCCTGCAGATAAATTCTGTCCACTTCGTCCGGATTCAGCTCCGCAGAATATACATAGCACTTTACATCCTTCGGATCATTGTTCGTCGGTTCATATGTTTTTTCCACTACCGGCAAAGTATTTCCCGATAACGGATGATAACGATACCAGTATTCCGCTGCATCATTCATAGTTCCAAACAGGACCTGAATCATTCCGTCCTCATATAAGAAAACTTCATGCCGATACATCCTGCCAAAGGAAAGAACCGCTTCCGTTCCGTTATATCCATACAGGGAAATAAGGGAATTATCATGAATAATCAGCAGTTCATCCGTGCCGTCATTATTGATATCCATAAATGCATATCCGCCGTTTCCGCCCGTTTTATAATCCTGCGGCCAGCCGTAATCATAAACCGCCTGTGACAACCCTTCTTCTGCAGCCTTATCGCGGTCCCAGCCTTCCTCAAGTGCAGTGGAATAAAGCGAAATTACTTTATTGAATGCTTCCTGCGCACTTTTTCCGGCAAACGGTCCTTTTGCTTCCGGTGTTTCCTCACCGGAGATTTTAATTTTTTCATATTCGGCCAGATTATCCGCTTTAAACGGTTCCTCATTGTACGTATTGCCGTCATTTTCCACACTGTCAACCGGAATTCTTGAATAATGATAAGCCTTCCACTCAAAGTCCGTATAACGGTCAAAATCCGCGCTTTGAACATCATCCATTGCATATGCGTCTGCCGTAATAATATAAACCGCATCACCGACATGCTCGGCTTTTTGCAGAATCTGTACGGTATCCTTTGCCTTTGCTTCGTACGGATTATTTTCAATATAATTCTTTGCAATCATGACCGCGGAAAACTGGGAATCATTCCAAACCAAATCTCCATAGGAAATATTCGATAAGCTGACACAATTATCATCGCAGTTACGAAGTAATATTTCATCCGCATAATTCAAAGTAAAATACGGCTCGCCTCCGTTTTTACATACCTCCGGATAATCATCATAAACAACTTCCGGCTCATCATCACTTAACGTATTGATTTTAAATACCGTGAAATCATTCAGTATAAATTCCTGAGAAAACCATGCGATTCCGATATATAAATCGCCTTCCTCCCACATCATGTTTTCCAGTTTCGGATAGCCCATATGTTTCTTTTTCGGTGCAAAACCGCCAATCAAATCCTTTTCGGATGTCGCGGGATCAATCATTTCAAAGCTTAAAAATCCGCTTTCGTCATTCTGTGTCACGCAAACCAGTTTTCCGTGACAGAATCCGGCGCCGACCATTACGTCTTCATAAGAAACATGCTCGTATTCCTGCAAAAACTTACTCGAAACATTCGAAATGCAGACTCTGCCGGAATGGAAATTATCCCAGGCAATATAATCCCCGAGTTCGGAAACACCGAGGATACTGTTAAAGCTTTCTTCCTGCAGATATTCGGCGCCGCCTCCGTTCGGATAATATGCCATAATATGCTGCACGGAATAAGCATCCGTCGCATCGTAAACCTGTGTCACGAATTTTCCGTTCACATAGTAAAGAGGTCCGTAACCGCCGTCTTTGCATGCAACACCGGATTTACCGCTTTGTGTATCATAGTAACAGATTGCGGATGTTTTGCACTGATCGGAGTCCAGCAGAAAATTGCCGTCATATCCGTCAAGATTCGGCATATTCTCATTCGGATAATACCGGTAAAATACGAAATCTCCGACTCTTACAAAATAGCCGCCGTTATTTTCCACATCATCCGAAGCCAGCATCTGCACCGTAAGGGACCTGTTTGTCATATCCGGCGCATTAATAAACTGTGATGTTTCATATGCTTTGGAATCATCCGGTTTAAAGAAGGTAACGAGCGGAATGTCTTCCTTTTCTGCACGCTTCAAAACGGTTACCCCTTCGCTAAAAGCCGGTCCGAATCCCGGAAGGGAATCCGTTGTAAGTTCCATGGTATCATCATCTTTTTTCTCATAGGTAAAATCGAAAGCCATCGGTGCATTCGAATGAAGCACATTGAAATATGCATGGAATACGTTCTGATCATCCATTGCGATATAGCCGCGTCCTAAATATACTTCTTCCCCGGATTGTTTTCGATAAATCTGCATTCCGTAGAGGGAATTACTGTTTCCTTTTCCGATTTCGAAAAAAACGTTGTCTGACACATCTCCGATTGTCCATAAACCGCAGATATCCTCCGGCATCTCCTGTTTTTCAAATCCGCTTAAATACTCTTCGTTATAAGCAAAATGACTTGCTACAGAAGAATCCTTTACAAATTCCATTTCCTTCATATCGGAAAAGAGAGGACTATCCTCTGCATTCTCACAGGAAATCTTAATCCCGTCATCCGTTAACGTAAGGGTTCCGAGTCTCGGCTTATCCCAGTATTTGGTAAAATTCGACATTTCGGAAAATACCAAAAAACCGGCCTCGGCACTGGTAATATTACTGTCTAAAAACTGACCGGCGGAGGTTGGAATGATTTCAACCGCATAGAAGGAATAAATGGTATCTTCACCGTCTTCCTTCATGGCATTTCCGCAATACGCATAAAGATTTCCGTTAACATTGCATAACGTCATAAGACAGGATTCATCATGGGAAAGCTCACACCGGTAAGTCCCTGCCGCTCTGGCTGCAAATGTCTTCGCTGCTATTCCGGCAGTATCTTCCTCCACGATTGTTTCCTCAGAAGAAGTTTCAACCTCGGATTCCTCTTCGCCGGAAGGCAGTTTGTCCTCTATAATATTGGATAATTTGCCGCAGCCGGATAAAATAACCGAAAGAGTAAGAAATAAAGCAACAAGCAGAATACTGCCCTTCTTTTGTCCGATTCCGTTCTTTCTCATTTTCTCTCCCCCTGTTGTCAGTTCTTTCTGTAATCGTCTTTTCCCTGAACGTGTGAAAAACAAAAGCTTTACCGCATGTGTTTTCTGGCTTTCATCCGAATCCTCGTAATGGCATTGTCAACGGACTTAGACTCTTTTCCGAGCGCACTTGCAATTTCCCGATAGGTAAGTCCGGCAATCAGAAGATTAAATACTTCCTTCTCGGAACCGCTTAAATCGCGCCTGACATTTTCCAGTAATGATCTGTAGTTTTCCGAATCGATTAAAACATCCTCCGGATTATACAATCCGAGTCTTTTTAAATTTTCTGCGGATAATGTCTGTGATTCAAAATTCTCATCCTGCGACGATGTCGCACTTAGCGATACAAAAGTATTTAACGGCTCCTGTTTCTTACGGTTTGCTTTATTTACCGCAGACTGAATGTTACGGGAAACACAGAGCTTCGCAAATGTGGAAAACGAAGCATCCTTGTTTTCGTCAAAATCCCGAACCGCTTTAAATAAACCAATCATTCCTTCCTGCAGAATGTCCTGTTCATCCGCTCCCGGAATAAAATAGCAGCCCGCCTGGGCTTTCACCAGATTCTTGTACTTATTCAGCAGATAATCCATGATATCATCCTGCCCGCTTCGAAGCAGGCGGATTAATTCTTCATCCGATAATTCAGCGTATTTTTCTTTCATTTTTCCCTTTTACATCCGGCTTTTCAACAACTTTGTTCAAACGGTCAATTCAGTCTTTTTTACGGACTGATATTTTTTATTATTTGATATCCTTAACATTACATCGATTATTATGACTTCCCCGTAGTTCTCCGCTGCCGTACGATTTCGTAACAAAGCACTCCTGCTGCCACCGAAGCATTTAAGGAATCAATCCGGCCCTTCATCGGAATCGCTACCGAAAAATCACATTTTTCTTTTACAAGTCTGGAAACGCCCTCTCCCTCGCTGCCGATTACCAGTCCGATTGGTCCGGTTAAATTCGCATCATACATTTCCGTACCATCCATGTCGGCACAGGCAAACCAAAGACCTTCTTTTTTCAAATCCTCAATGGTTTTGGAAAGATTCGTCACCTTTGCAACCGGCAGATAATTTAAAGCTCCTGCTGAAGTTCTGGCCACCGTTGCGGTAAGCCCAACGGCTCGGTTCTTCGGAATGATGATTCCGTGCGCCCCGGCCTGATGAGCCGTCCGGATAATGGCACCCAGGTTATGCGGATCCTCAATATTATCCAGAATAATAACAAAAGGAGCTTCATTCTTCTCTTTTGCACTATTCAGAATATCGTCCACTTCCGCATAATCATATGCAGCCGCATAGGCAATCACACCCTGATGCTTTCCCGTTTCGGAAAGCTGATCCAATCTCTCTTTATCTACATAACGAATAAGGGTGTCCTGTTTTTTGGCTTCTCTTTTAATACTTAATACCGGACCGTCCTGACAACCATCCAAAACAAAGAGCCGGTCAATCGTTTTACCGCTTCGAAAAGCCTCCATTACAGCGTTTCTGCCCTCAATTGTAAATTCATGATATCCCATATTAAAATCCTTTTGAACTTTTTATCAGTTAACATAATTTTTTAATTCAATTAATTTTCCTTGTATTTTCGGAATTTTTCAACCCCAAGTTTACATAATTCAACCGCACGTTCTTCCTGCTCTGTCAGATACAGATATCCGATCAGGGTTTCAAAACCGGTCGCTTTATGATAATCCGTAAGGGTGGCATTTTTCGCATGATTTGCCGTTTTGGCATTCTTTCCGCGACGATAATAATCCTGCTCTTCTTCTGTTAAAAGATTCTCATTAAGAAAATAATCCGCAATAAACGCCTGCGTTTCCGCTTTTACCAATGCGCTTTTCTGCCGGTGAATGTCATTTACCTTGCATCTTCCTTCGGAAAGAAGAAGGGTTCGGATGACTAAATCGAAAACATTATCCCCGACAAAAGCAAGCGACAAAACCGGATAGGTCAGAATATCCCGTTTCGGAAGTGAAAATTCACTTTCAATCAGTTCATGGAAAGTCATCCTGTTACTCTCTTCCACTTTACACCTTCCCTGGTATCTTCAAGGATAATTCCC
>CACZRH010000174.1 GCA_902783455.1 uncultured Lachnospiraceae bacterium
AAAACGCGGTATTTCCGCAGATTCCATCAAGGGAAGAATTATCAGCTCCATTGTAACGAGTATCATTATCTTCCCCATCATGACATGCGTTATGAGTATTACAATGCCGAATCTGGCTATGAACGGGATCAAGAAAAATATCGCTGCCATGGAGTCAGAGGTTGTCGAACTGTATCAGCAGCAGTCTGAATTAAAGGCGCAGCAGGCGGAACTGATTGATCAGCGAAATGAGCTGCAGGGCCAGCAGACGGCATTGAAGGCACAGCAGAGTGCACTTCAGACATCCATGGACAAGACCATTGAAAATGCTGTCAACAATGCAACTGCTGAGAGACAGGCTTCGGTTGATGAACTGAATGCATCTATTGAAGAACTCAAGGCTCGCGAAAAAGATTTGACAGAGAAGATTGATGCAGCACAGAGTCCTGCCGAAAAAGGACCTCTTAACGGTCAGCTTCAGGCTGTCCAGGGTGAGCTTGCAGGAAAGACCGCAGCGGTTGCAGAGCTTGAGGCAAGTATTGCAGGTACGAGAGCTGAAATTGAGGATTCCGTAAAGAACGGTACACCGGATAACCCGGGTATGCTGAAAGGTATTGAGGAAATGCAGAAAGGTATCGACGACATGCAGGATGGTATTGATCAGATGCAGGCCGGTATCGATGACATGCAGAAGGGTATTGACGGTATGCAGGGTGGTATCGACGGTAAGTCCGGCGGTATTGAAGCACAGCAGAATGCCATTGCAGGCATGAAGCAGTCTCTCAAGAGATCTCTGCCGCTTTCCATCATCGGTATGACGATAGTTGGTATCATTCTCGGCTTCTTTACACAGCCGTTATTCTTAAAGCTTGTTATGCGCAGCGTGATGGGCAAGCAGAAGGACTGATTATAACGGGATAACTTAAAAGGAACGATACAAGGGACCACACGGAAAATCCGCTGTGGTCCCTTTTTTGCACAGGGCAGCGTAATGAACTTTCCTGCTTGCGCAGGACACAGCCCGCGCACGAGCAGGGTGCGATTTCATTTTCCCTGCTCGATGAAAAAAAGACCGAAAGCAATAAAAAATGGTTTTCAAGGATGAAGATTCTGGTATAATGGGAAGAGATACAAATTCTGGCACCAATCGGGTGTTTTTTATCAAGATGTTGTTGTATCGAAAAACAGGAAGACGGAGTTGTTCATGAAGGACTTAATGAAAGGATTGATATTCAGTTTATCAATTCTGATGTGCATAAATCTGCTTACATTAAAAGCCTATGCAAAAGGGCCGGAAATCCGGGAAGAAGCGGACGGAAATTACTATTATTTTGTCAATGGCGCGGTAGACGAAAATGCATCCGGCCTGGTGCTGTTGGACGGAATCTGGTATTATCTGGAGTCCGGCCGGTGGATTACGGATAAGTATGCTTTCGCGGAATATGACGGCAGCAACTTTATAGTAGCGAACGGCGTAGTGGAAAGAGCAAAGAACGGATTAACCCAGGATCCGGAAAAGAGCGAAGAATGGTATTTCTGTGTGAATGGTCAGGTTTCCACAAAGAAAACCGGGATTATTTATTATAACGGCTCGGCATTTTATGTGGAAAACGGAAGGCTGAATACCGATGTAAACGGATTTTTTGAGTATGATACAGGCATGTTTTTTGTAAGCAAAGGGCGTGTTGTCAAAACTGCAAACGGTCTGGTACAGGACCCGAATAACAGAGAGGACTGGTATTTTGTTGCCGGAGGCCAGGTGCAGAAAAACAAGACAGGGCTTGTTTATTATAACAATGCCGGATTTTATGTCGTTAACGGAAAAATCGATCCGGACTATGAGGAAACGGAAGAATATTACGGAATCATCCGGTATCACAGCAATATTCCGGATGATGATACCATAGTTGAAAAACAGTATACGATAGACGATCAGTTTACTACGCTTTACATCCCGGACAACTGGAGCTATGAGGATTATGTTTTTGCGGGATGGAGCATGGCAAAGGATGAAAAAGTACCGGATTACAACATCGCCAGCGATTTTATTCCGAGTGTGTATTTTCAGTTTACCAATGAAAGAGATTTATATGCAATCTGGGTTCCTGCGGATGAAACTTACGGGAATGTTTTGTTTATCGGGGATTCCTACGTAAACAGCATGAGATGGCACAGTAAAATTGCCGCCGCACTGAATCTCGGAAGAAGTTACACCATCGTTCATTGTCCGGGAACCGGGTTTATTCAGCATGCTGCCGGCTTTGGCGAACTGGGCGGCGGAAGTGAGATTAATTTTACGGATCTTCTGAATTGTTCTGACAATATTATAGCGAACAATGATCAGGTAAAATATGTTGTAATCATGGCAGGTTATAACGATTATCAATATGAAAAGGATGAGGTGAAACAGGCGATTATCGATTTTGCCGGGGATATGCATGAAAGGTATCCGGAGGCAGTATTGTATCTTGGAATGGCCGGAACCGATTTCAAGGATGGGAAAATTGAAAGACAGTTATTAAGGAATATTGCTCCGGCATATGAAGAGGCGGCAGAGGAGCTTTCCTATGTTCAGTATGTTCCATATGATGAGAAAAACAGTATCTCAGGATACTTAAGATGGTTTGGAAATATCAGCGATGATACATATGCAAACGGTGTTACTACGGATCAGGATCCGTATGACGGATTTTATTACGTAGAGCTGGCTCCTATGGGAACCGTTGCAGTTCATCCGACGGAAAAGAGCGGAGACATCATAGCGGAAATTGTTGTAAATTATATTATAAATCATCCAAATATCCCGGGTGAAATTGAAGACCCGGATAATCCGGATAATCCAAACGATCCGGATAATCCGGACAATCCTGATAACCCGGATAATCCAGGGGATCCGGATAATCCGAATGAGCCGGGGAATTTAGAGGATCCGGATAATCCGGATAAACCGAACAATCCGGGAAATAATGAGGACCCGGAAAATCCGGGTACGGGGAATATAAATGCTCCGAATCATTCCGAAGATCCGGAGGATCCGGAAAGTAAGAAAATTCAATAAAACTGAATGCATGAAAAAGCATGAAAAAAGTTTGAAAAAGCGAAATCCAGTCAAATGGATTTCGCTTTTTATATGCACAGGCCCATGTAATGTTATTATCATTCAAAACTTTAAAGTTCATTTTAGTTTTCACTGATAGGATAGAATGTGAACACAAATGAAAGGGAGAAAAATAAATGAAGATTAACAAATGGAGCGTGGCTTTTGCACTTGCATTAACCGGCCTGACCGCATATCTGCTTCTTGATACGTTTGTAATCCCCGAGGTGTATGAGGAAAATGTTACTTTTTCAGAGACGGATAAAACCTTCCGTATAAGTGAGGCGGAAGAAAAGAATACATTTTCTGAAATTGAGGAGGCTTCCAATGATGCAAAAGCAAATGCAGAAGTAAGTGCAGAAGTAAGTGAAGAAGATAATGCGGAAGCAAATACAGAAGCAAATACAGAATCTAATGCAGAAGAAGAAA
>CACZRH010000175.1 GCA_902783455.1 uncultured Lachnospiraceae bacterium
CTTTAATTTGTGGCCGTCATTTTCTAAAACCATCCTGATTATCCTGATGCTGACAGGAGCGTGCGCAGGCAGTACGGGCGGCGGTTTGAAAATATCAAGATTTATCATCTGGTGGAAGAGTATCAAAAATGAAATCGATGTATTCATTCATCCCCGTTCCGTTAAGGCAATCGAGATGGACGGAAAGACCATCGAAAGAGATACGGTCCGCGCGGTTTCCGTATACATGGTAGTCTTTTTGCTGGTATATGTTATTTCGGTTCTGTTTCTTTCCCTGGATAAGTTTGACATGGTTACGAATTTTACCGCTGTTTTGGCTACCATCAACAATATCGGACCCGGACTCGGGGAAGTCGGTCCGTGCGGCGGGTTTGCCGGTTTCAGCTATTTTTCGAAAATAGTCATCATCTTTGACATGCTGGCAGGACGTCTGGAATTATATCCGATTCTGCTTCTGCTCACACCGGGGGTTTGGAAGAAACACTGAGGGGATATCGGGGTTATATGGCGAAAGTGAAGAATCTTCGCAAAAGAATATTCGACATCATTCAGATCGGAAACAAGGAAGATGTGCCGAGTGTGATTTTTGACATCGGCATTACCATCACGATTTTTCTGAATATTTTCGTGACCTTTTTTTCCACCTTTGAACAGTCAAAGCCTTATTCAGGTGTTCTTAATGTAATCGAAATCGTGACGGTGGTGATTTTTACCATCGAATACATTCTCCGCATTATTACAGCCGATTATCTGTATCCCGATAAAAAGCCGATGGTTGCGAGATTATTATTTATCGTATCGTTTTACGGCCTTGTGGATCTGCTTACGATTCTGCCGTTTTTCCTGCCGATGATTTTCCCGGCCGGTGCGGTCGCCTTCCGCGTATTCCGCGTGGTAAGAATTTTCCGTTTGTTCAAAATCAATGCGCAGTTCGATGCATTCAATGTCATCATCGAGGTTTTAAAAGATAAGAAGAATCAGATTTTTTCCTGTATTACAATGATTGCGATTCTGACCCTGGCATCGTCGCTTTGCATGTACGGCGCAGAGCATGAGGCACAGCCGGAGGCTTTCGAAAATGCATTCTCCGGCATCTGGTGGTCGGTTTCCACACTGCTTACGGTCGGTTACGGGGATATTTATCCGGTTACGACGCTCGGTAAAATTTTTGCAATTATCATTTCCTTTTTAGGTGTCGGCATGGTTGCCATCCCTACCGGTATTATTTCCGCGGGCTTCGTGGAGCAGTTTACCAAAATGAAAACCATGGCAACATTTGAGGAAATCCACGATGTGCATTTTGTGGTAAGTGATATGAATCCAAGACACCCCTGGGTGGGCAGGATGATAAAGGATATCGTTCTTCCGCCGGAGGTACTGGTTGTGGCGATTTACCGTGACGGAATCATGGTGGTCCCGAGCGGAAACGTGGTAATCGAAGACGATGACCGCCTGGTTTTGGGAGCACATTTCTATGAAGCGGAAGATGACGATATTGTTTTAAGAGAAGTGACGATAAAGAGCGAGAATCCATGGGTTGGAAAGAAAATCCGGGATCTGGACTTTTCCAGAAAGGAGCTGATTGTGCGAATCCGGCGTAAAAACAAGCTCGTGGTTCCCACCGGAGATACCGTGATTCGCTCGCAGGATGCGGTTTTGATTCTTGCCAAAAAGAAAGAAGTATAAATTGAAGTATTCCCCGAAATGTGGTAGGATAAGGAACAGGGGAAAAAAGAGGTAGAGATCTTGAAACTGGATAAAGCAGAAAAAAGAGCGCTGGCGATTTTTTCGATTCTTTTCGTTTTTTTGCTGATTCTGCTGGGGTATACGATAATCCGCTGGAAAATTGACAACACGCAGGAATTCGTAACGGAGGTAACATTACAGGACCGTTCGGAGGATGGCGCGGGAGCAAATAATCAGAAAAAATCCGAGTTTGTTACAATTGAAAAAACCAAATCCTGGATTTCCCAGGACGAAGACGGACGATCTATTGTCGGTGCCGAATATGACGGTACGGTTTATAATAACAGCGGCAAGAACATTGTCGACTGGTCCATGACCATTTATATGCCGAACGGCAAAGGCGGCAAGGTAAATTCCGGAATCATCGATTCGAGCTGGAACGGCGAGTATACGAACAACGGCGACAGCATTACGTTTATTCCGGAGGAATACTTAATTCCCGTTTATAAAGATGACTGCAGAACCTTCGGTTTTGTCATGTATTCCGATAAGGGTCTGGATTTTACCGATTTTGAATTCCGCGGTTATTATCAGTCCAATCTCTGGGAATATAAGGAATTCTGGATTGCCGTCGGCAGTCTTGCAATCTGGTTCGTGTGGGTTACCGCATGGGGAATCTTAAACATCCGTGCAAGGAAATTAAGACGTCAGAAAGAGCACGATGAAAAGATTATCGAGGAAACCATGCAGGTTTTCGCAAACTTCATCGATGCAAAGGATGAATATACCAAAGGGCATTCCACCAGAGTGTCGTTCTATTCGCAGAAAATTGCAAAGCGAATGGGAATGAACGACGAAGAAATCAAGATGATCGGCTATATGGGTCTGATGCATGACTGCGGTAAAATCGCCATTCCGGACGAAGTCCTGAATAAGAAAGGAATGCTGACCGAGGATGAGAGAAAGCTGATTGAGGAGCATACCATCCGGGGCGGACAGATGCTTGAAAACTTCACTTCCCTGCCCGGAATCCGCGACGGTGCGCTTTATCATCACGAACGTTATGACGGAAAAGGATATCCGCAGGGCTTAATCGGCAAAGAGATTCCGCTTTATGCCAGAATTATCAATGTTGCGGATGCGTTTGACGCGATGAATTCCGACCGGTGCTACCGCAATCGCCTTCCGAAGGCAAAAATCCTTTCCGAGCTTCGTACCAATGCAGGTACTCAGTTCGATCCGGAAATCGTGGAATATATGATTGCGATGTATCAGGAAGGAAAGATTTAAGGATGAATTTAACCGCCGGGAGGCGGATTAAAGAAAATAAAAAAAGAAAGAAAGGGATTTCCAAACAAAAGGAGGGGTAAGAAGATATGAAGAAATTAATCGGTGAATTTAAGGATTTTGTATCCAGAGGAAATGTCCTGGATATGGCAGTTGGTATCATCATCGGCGGTGCGTTTACCGCAATCGTAAACTCTTTGGTAGGCGACATCATCAATCCGTTGATTAATACCATTTTAGGCGGTATCAGTTTTGATGCTTTGAATGTTACGGTAAAAGCTCCGTGGATTAAAGCACTGAATGAGAACGTGCCTTTCTTTATGAGAAACCCGATTGAGTATCCCATAATCGGATTCGGAAGCTTCATCGCAGCAATTATCACTTTCTTCATTACGGCACTTGCACTGTTCATCATGATTAAGTCCATCAACAAAGCAGCAAGCCTTACCAAGAAGAAAAAAGAAGACGAAGAGGCAGCAGCTCCTACTACCAAGATTTGTCCTTTCTGCAAATCCGAAATCAATATCGAAGCTACCAGATGCCCTCATTGTACATCTGAGCAGCCGAAGGAAGAGCCGAAGGCAGAAGCAGCAGCACCTGCAGCTGAATAAGAATAAAAGGTTCGCATAAATATCGGAAATACGAAAAAATAACCCCCATGAATGAATTTCATGGGGGTCTTCTTTATGTGCAATTAACTGCGGAACTTTATTTCACCGGTTGCGGCATCCATGGATTCCACAATGGCGAGAGATTCTAACTGAATACCGCGATCGCGGATCATTTGTCCGCCCTGCTGAAAACCCTTCTCGATGGCAATTCCGACGCCTTCCAGGGTGGCACCGGATGCATTGATTAAATCAATCAGTCCTAAAACGGCACAGCCGTTTGCCAGGAAATCGTCAATAATCAGGATGTGGTCATCGGGACCTAAGAATTTTTTCGAGACGATGATATCGAAAACCTTCTTTTTTGTGAAGGACTCCACTTTGGAGGTGTACATCTCGCCGTCCAAATTGATGCTTGCGGCTTTCTTTGCAAAGACAACCGGCACATGGAAGACCTCTGCTGCGACGCATGCAATACCGATGCCGGATGCCTCTATGGTAAGGATTTTGTTAATCGGTTTGTCTTCGAATAAACGCTTCCATTCCAGCCCCATTTCATGGAATAATTCCACATCCATCTGATGGTTTAAAAATGCGTCCACTTTCAGTACATTTCCTTCCTTGACATTTCCTTCATTTCTGATTTTTTCTTCCAGCAGTTTCATGGAATCCCTCCTTAGCCGTTTGCTTCGGAAATTTGTTTTTAGTATTACGGATTATAATCATTTCCGGGAAGTGTTACGGCATTGATTTTATATTGTAAGAATAAACAAATCATAGCACAAAATCAGTTTTTTTTTCAATTATTATGTAGATTGACACCTATTTTTCGAGTGATATACTTTTTGTGTTAATAAAAACGATCCGAAAGGACCCATATTTTCAGGAGGACAATATGAAAAAGTTTTTAAGTGTACTTCTTATTTGTACCATGCTTGTCGGTCTTGTCGGCTGTACCGGCGGTGCAAAGAAAAGTGATTCGTTTAAGGTTGGTTTTATTTTCCTTCACGATGAAAATTCTACCTACGACTTAAACTTCATCAATGCGGCAAAAGAAGCATGCGATCTTCTCGGTGTTGAGTATATTTTAAAGACCAACATTCCCGAAGGACAGGAGTGCTATGATGCAGCATGTGAGCTTGCGGATGCAGGCTGCGGCGTTGTTTTTGCAGACAGCTTCGGACATGAGGATTATATGATTGAAGCTGCAAAAGAGAATCCGGATGTGCAGTTCTGCCACTCTACCGGAACCAAGGCTCATACCGAAGGACTGAGCAACTATCACAATGCATTTGCATCCATCTACGAGGGACGTTACCTTGCAGGTGTTGCAGCAGGAATGAAGTTAAATGAAATGATCGCAAACGGTGAAATCACCGAGGATCAGGCAAAAATCGGCTACATCGGCGCTTACACCTATGCAGAAGTTATCTCCGGATATTCATCCTTCTTCTTAGGCGCAAGAAGCGAGTGCCCTTCCGTAACCATGGATGTTACCTTTACCGGTTCCTGGTATGATGAGACTGCTGAGAAGGAAGCTGCTACCAAGTTAATCGACGGCGGCTGCGTACTGATTTCCCAGCATGCAGACTCCATGGGAGCTCCTACCGCATGCGAGAACGCAGGTGTTCCTGATGTTTCCTACAACGGAAGCACTGTTGATGCCTGCCCGAATACCTTTATCGTATCTTCCAAAATTAACTGGACTCCTTACTTCACAATGGCAATCAAGAATACCATGGAAGGCAAGGAAATCCCTACCGACTATGTAGGTACCATCGGAACCGGTTCCGTTGAACTTACCGATTTCGGTCCCGCAGCTGCACCGGGAACTGCAGAAAGAGTGGAAGAAGTTAAGAACAACCTGATTGCAGGTACCACCAAGGTATTTGATGTTGCAACCTTTACCGTAGACGGTGCACCTCTTGATTCCTACATGGCAGACGTTGACACCGATCCGGAATACCAGGGTGATCATGAAGTAATCGTGGACGGCTATTTTTCAGAGTCCGGCGCAGGCTTCCGTTCCGCACCTTACTTTGATGTAAATATCGACGGAATTAACCTTCTGGATACGGCATTCTAATCTTTTGAAGCATTGTCCGTAATGTGGATCATTCTTTGGAAACATTGCAAGCCAAAGGAATGAATGTCTTGATAGAAAACAACAAAAATGATAAAATTGAAAGGCGGTTTGTGCTTACCGCCTTTCTTTTTCTTTATTTCTTTATGGGAAGATCCGCGTAAGGAAATAGATGATTTTAAAATATAAGATTTAAGATTTCGTTCGGAGAAACTCCTATGAGTGAAAATGCAGTGGAATATGCAATTGAATTAAAGGGAATCACGAAGCGATTCGGAACGGTTGTCGCAAACGACAATATTTCCATGAATGTTCGAAAGGGAGAAATTCTGGCACTTCTCGGAGAGAACGGCAGCGGGAAAACGACCCTTATGAATATGATTTCCGGAATTTATTATCCGGATGAGGGCGAGGTTTATATAAACGGCAGGCAGGTAAACATTACCTCCCCGAAAATTGCCCTGGAGCTGGGAATCGGTATGGTACACCAGCATTTTAAACTGGTGGATGTCTTAACGGCTACGGAAAATATTATTTTAGGCCTCCCGGGACCGTTGGGAATTAAAGAGGCGCAGGCAAAAATCCGTGAAATCTGCGACCGTTACGGTTTCCAGGTGGACGTAAACAAGAAGGTTTATGAGATGACGGTATCAGAAAAGCAGACGGTGGAAATCGTTAAGGTTTTATACCGCGGCGTGGATATTCTGATTCTCGATGAGCCGACGGCAGTATTAACCCCGCAGGAAGCGGAGCGTTTGTTCCGCGTTATGTGGAGAATGAGAAACGACGGAAAAGCGCTGATTATCATCACGCATAAAATGCATGAAGTAAAAGAAATCTCGGACCGTGTCGTTGTTTTACGTAAGGGACAGTATATCGGAGAGATGAATACCGAGGATTCCGATATTCAGGAGATGACGAATATGATGGTAGGCCGCTCGGTAACCCTTAATATCGAGCGAAAAACGCCTGAGAATCCGGCTCCGAAAATCGTGGTGGAGAATTTAACAATCCTGGATGAAGAAGGTGTTCCGAAGATTTCGGATGTTTCCTTTACGGCAAGGACCGGCGAAATTCTGGGAATCGCCGGAATATCCGGAAGCGGTCAGAAAGAGCTTTTGGAAGCAATCGCGGGACTGCAGAAGGTGGAAAACGGTCATATTTATTATGTTGAGGAGGACGGCTCCAAAACCGACTTAATGAATTTGTCTTCCCGTCAGATTCAGCAAAAGGGTGTTGCACTTTCCTTCGTTCCGGAGGACCGTCTCGGTATGGGACTTGTGGCAAGCATGAATATTGCGGAAAACATGATGATTCGTTCCTTCCGTAACGGCCCGATTGTGGAGGAGGGGGTGGAACGCAATAAGGCGGAAGCCCTTCAGAAGATTAAAAGAGGACTGAATCCTTTCACGGACCGCAAGAGCCCGAGAAAGCTTGCAGAAACTGTTGTGGAAGAGTTAAATGTTGTCACTCCGAGTATTAATACACCGGTTAAGAATCTTTCCGGCGGTAACGTTCAGAAAGTCCTTGTAGGACGTGAAATCGCATCCAAGCCGAAAGTGCTGCTTACGGCATATGCGGTCAGAGGTCTTGATATCAATTCTTCCTATCAGATTTATGAACTGATTAATAAGCAGAAAGAAGAAGGAACTGCAGTCATTTATGTCGGCGAGGACTTAGATGTCCTTTTAGAGCTTTCCGACAGGATTATGGTTCTTTGCGGCGGTCGTGTCAGCGGCATTATTGACGGACCGGGTGCGGATAAAAATGAAGTAGGTCTTATGATGACCAATGCGGAAGGAGGCAAAGATGAAAAGTAAGAATTCAGAGCCGCTCTTCCATATCGTAAAGCGCAAATCCATGCCGATGAAGAATCAGATGCTGGTTCGTCTGCTGGCAATTGCGGCGGCTGTTATTGTCTGTGCGATTGTAACGGTTATTACAACGGGAATGAATCCGTTATCCGTTTTTGTGGCGGTTTTCGAAGGTGCATTCGGAAGCGCACGTAAAATCTGGATTACGCTGCAGGATACGGCGATTTTATTAATCATTGCACTGGCGCTAACGCCTGCCTTCAATATGAAGTTTTGGAATATCGGCGGAGAAGGCCAGGTATTGATCGGCGGTCTGGGTGCTGCTGCATGCATGATTGAGCTCGGGGATAAAATTCCCGATCCCCTCCTTGTTTTGCTGATGTTTATCTCCTCCGTGGGACTCGGTGCTTTATGGGGAGCAATTCCGGCGCTGTTTAAGGCAAAATGGAATACCAATGAGACCCTTGCCACTCTGATGATGAACTATATTGCCATCCAGATTGTTGCATTTTTTACGATTTACTGGGAGGTACCGAAGGGTTCCGGAAAAATCGGAATCATCAACCAGACGACCAATGCAGGGTGGCTGATGCAGGTCGGAAATAAATATATGCTTACGATTATTATTTCCGTGCTGGTTATGGTGGGAACTTATATCTATCTGAAATATACCAAGCACGGCTATGAGGTTTCCGTAGTCGGGGAAAGCGAGATGACGGCGCGCTATGCGGGAATCCGTTCCGGTGTTGTCATTGTCCGGACCATGATTATTTCCGGTGCATTATGCGGGCTTGTAGGTCTTTTGCTGGTTGGCGGAATCCATCATACGATTACGACGACCATTGCCGGCGGACAGGGATTTACCGCGGTTATGGTTTCCTGGCTTGCACAGTTTCAGCCCTTTGCCATGGCGGGTGCCGCATTTTTGATTATTTTCTTAAGTCACGGGGCGGCGGAGATTTCAACCTCCTGCGGATTAAACCAGTCGTTTGGTGATATCATTACGGGTATCATTTTATTCTTTATTATCGGCTGTGAATTCTTCATACGATATCAGCTTGTGTTCCGCTCCGGGGCGCATGTACAGATGGAAATTACTAATGTTCAGACAGAAGTTAGTGATGAGCAGACGGAAGTTACCGATACAAAGTTGGGAGTCACTACCGCACAGACTGAAGATAGCAATGGAAAGGAGGAAGCGAATCAATGATTGATTTAGTTGCGTTTATTCCGAGAGCAGTCGGACAAAGCATTCCTCTTTTATTTGGCTGTACAGGTGAAATTATCACCGAGAAATCCGGCAACCTGAATCTGGGAATCCCGGGTGTAATGTATGTCGGCGGTATCTGCGGCGTAATCGGTGCATTTGCATATGAACAGGCAACCAGAAACGGGGAAATGGTCGGAGTACTGGCAATCGGCATTCCGCTTTTGTGCTCCCTGCTTGGATCTCTTCTGATGGGGCTTTTGTACTGTTTTTTAACGGTTACGCTAAGAGCAAATCAGAATGTTACCGGTCTGGCGATGACCACATTCGGTGTCGGCTTCGGCAACTTCTTCGGAGGTTCCTTAATTAAACTTTCCGGTTCGGATGTTCCGACCATTGCACTTTCAAGAACCAGTGCATATTTCAGTAAATCGCTGCCTTTTGCATCGAATCTGGGATGGTTTGGAAAGCTTTTCTTAAGCTACGGATTCTTAGCTTATATAGCGTTTATCGTGGCCATTTATGCCGGTTTTGCCTTAAAGAAAACCAGAATGGGACTGCATCTTCGTGCAGTCGGTGAAAATCCGGCAACGGCGGATGCGGCGGGAATCAGCGTTACGGCCTACAAGTATATTGCAACCTGTGTGGGTTGTATGATAGCCGGTCTCGGCGGTTTATACTACGTAATGGATTATGCAAGCGGAATCTGGTCAAATGATGCATTCGGTGACCGAGGATGGCTTGCGATTGCGCTGGTAATATTCTGTATCTGGAAACCGGGAATCGGTATTATTGCTTCGATTCTTTTCGGCGGACTGTATATTATTTATCTCTATATTCCGGCCGGTATGGACCATATGGAATTAAAAGAGCTTTATAAGGTAATTCCCTATGTTGTTACATTGATTGTTCTGGTGGTAACAAGCATGCGAAATAAGAGGGATGCCCAACCACCGGCCAGTCTGGGACTGCCATATTTCCGTGAGGAACGATAGGGGTTTCTTAATTTTTTAGAAAGATTTTTTGATTTAGATGCAAGAAGCATGAAAATCTGTTAAACTCGACTATGTAATAAATGTTATTTCGGAGGATGAAATGAGCGAATTTATACTTACCACAGAGTCTCCCGCAGACCTTAGCAAAGAATATTTCGAGCAGACCGGAATTCCCTATATTCCTTATCATTTTCAGGTGAATGACGATGAATTGCTTACCGACTGGGTAGGAGTGGGAATGACTCCCGCGGAATTATCCGAGTTAATGGACCAGGGCGTGGTTCCGAAGACATCACAGCCGAATACGGCGGAATATGAGGAGTTTTTTGAGCCGTATCTTCAGGCAGGATGGGATATTTTCCATGTAGTATTTTCATCCGGTCTCTCCGGCGCATATAATGCATGCGTGGCAGCAGTGGAAGAGCTTCGCGAGAAATATCCGGAGAGAAAGATTATTGCCGTGGACTCCCGTGCAGCCGCTCCCGGATTCGGATTGATGGTTGACGAAGTATATACCCGTAAGCAAAACGGTGCGACCATGGAAGAACTGGAAGAATTCGTGATTAATAACCGTGATCATCTGCAGCACTGGTTTTATGTAACGGATTTAAAATACTTAAAGAACGGCGGACGTGTTTCCGCTGCAAGTGCCGCAATCGGAAACATGCTGAACATCTGCCCGCTCATGTTCGTGGATAAAGAAGGAAAACTTAAAGTTTATGAGAAAGTCCGCGGACGCAAGAAAATCATCAATGCAACCGTTGAGAAGATGGTGCAGCATGCAAAGGACGGCACCGGCTATTACGGCAAGTGCTTTATCGGACATTTCAATGCACCCGATGAGGCAGGTATTTTAAAGGAAGCTATCGAAGAGAGAATTCCCGGTATTGATGGCGGCATAAGAATTTTTGAGATCGGGAAGACAATCGGTGCACATGCCGGCCCGGGTACGATTGCTCTGTTCTTCTGGGGTGATGAGAAAGTAGAGGCGAAGAATTAATTTTTTAAAAAAAGTTCTTGCATTTTTGTAATGAATTATGTAGAATAACAAGTGCTGTTGAAAAAGCAGCACGAATTTAGGGCTATCGCCAAATGGTAAGGCAACGGACTCTGACTCCGTCATTTCAAGGTTCGAATCCTTGTAGCCCTGCTCAAAATGAA
>CACZRH010000176.1 GCA_902783455.1 uncultured Lachnospiraceae bacterium
CAGTAATAATGGAACAGGTTTTGGGAGAACGAAGACCGGAAAAACTGAAATAGAAAAAGTTTTTGTTGAAAGAATTAGAAGGATGTTGCAACAATCATGAGTACTTTATTACCATTTGAATCCCTGCATAATACCCGCGATCTTGGCGGGATGAAAACGAAAGACGGCAGGATCATAAAGCCCGGGAAGCTGATACGAAGCGGGCATTTATCGGAAGCGTCTGAAGCGGATCGGCAAAAGCTCGGCGGAATGCTGTCTGTTGTGGTTGATTTTCGAACGGAGCAGGAACGCCTTGAAAAGCCGGATGGTGCGTTTCCCGGGGTGGAATGTCTTACGCTTCCCGTCATGGAAAGTATGGCAGCAGGCATCACAAGGGAAGAAGCATCCATGCAGGAATTATTTTCAAGGCTATTATTAAAGCCGGAAGAGGCGAAGCAATACATGATTTTGATGTATCAGGGCTTTGTCGAAAGTGAGGCGGCTGCAAGTGCTTACCGGGAGTTTTTAAAAGTCCTTTTATCAGACCATGAAAAGGCGGTTTTGTGGCATTGTACGGCAGGCAAGGATCGAGCCGGTATTGCGTCGGTTTTGGTGGAAGAGATTTTAGGCGTTTCCAAAGAGGATATTGTCGCGGATTATTTTGCGACCAACCAGTATCTGAAAGAAGATATTCGTTTTCTGACAAATTACGTGAAGCAAATTGCAGGAACGCAGGATGCGGCAGCGGACGAATCGCTTCGGTATTTATTCGGTGCGGAAAAGGATTTTATTCTGGCATTTTTTGATGCGGTAACGGCGAAGTATGGCGGAATGGAGGCATTTTTAAAAGATGTCCTGTGCGTAGATGAAGAGATGAAAGAGCGGATGAAGGAGCTGTATCTTCAGTAGGGAAGGCAGCAGGGCTATAGAGATTTGTGGGAGTCAGAGGTACTTAGAGTCGCTTAGAAAGTTGATTAGAGGTGCTTTGAGGAATATAGAGGAGATTAGAAAAAGGGTAGGGAAAATAAGGAAATGAGAGGAATCGTAAAGGCAGAAGGAGTTGTAAAAGGGCAGGGGAAATATAAGCAATCCGTCAGTATCGCGATGCTTATCATTTTATGTCTGACTTTATTTTCCGGTTGTATGGGAAATAATCGTGGAATAGAAGGCAGCTGGGTTTTGGTAGAAGAAATAGAAGCGGATGGAAACAAACTGACGCAACAGGATCTGGAGAATATGGGGATTTCCGAGGAATACGTAATCACCGGAAACGAAGTGAAATATACCTGTGTTATGCCGGGATTTTCTAAGAGCATAAATCTGACCTTTGAATTAAAGGATATTGGAAATAATGAGTATGAATTCAATGTTCCCGGTGGCTTCAATTTTGCAACCGTAAAGCTGAAAGGGAATAAGATGAGTTATAGTGTCGGAGAAGCCGGTGATGCAACAACCATGGTTTTTAAGAGAAAATGACACAAGGTGACGGGGGTATAGTGTCACAAAGCCTTGCAAATTTATACAGGAATAATGTATTATATGTATTATAAAGACAAGAAACAAAGGCGTTTCATCTTACGGAGATGGAATGCCTTTTTCCTGTTTAAAGGAGGGGTATTATGGCAGCATTTGATAAAGTGAAAAGCGGAATTTCGGAGTTGGATGAAGCGTTGGATTATATCCGTCTGGGGGACAATGTCGTCTGGAGAGTATCGGATCTTGGGCAGTTTCGACTGTTTATGGAACCATACGTCCGACAGGCGATTGAGGATAAGCGCAACATTATTTATTTCCGGTTTGCTTCGCATGAGCCGTTAATTGAGGAATGCGCGGAAGTAAAGCGGGTGAATGTTGCGCTGTCGCACCGTTTTGAGAATTTCACGGTTGATATTCACAACGTCATTGAACGGGAAGGGAAGGATGCCTTTTATGTGTTTGACTGTCTGTCCGAGCTTCAGACAGCGTGGGCAACGGATCTTATGATGGGAAACTTTTTCCGTGTCACCTGCCCGTTTCTGTTTATTCTGGATACGGTTGCATTCTTCCCGATTATCCGTGGAAAGCATTCCGTTCAGGCAATCAACAAAATCTTAAATACGACACAGCTTTTCTTTGATGTCTATTCCGACAAGAAAAATGTATATGTGCGCCCGGAGAAGGTATGGAACCGAAATTCCGATACAATGTTTCTTCCGCATACCTATAATCCGGAAAACGGCCATTTTCGCCCGATTCTGGACGGCGTTATTTCCAGCCGGTTTTACCAGACACTCGGTCAGGCGCAACGCTCTGCTGAGGAGCAGTATTCCGATTCGTGGGACCGGTTCTTCAGTCAGGTAAAAGCGCTGAAGGAAAGCGGAGTGGACATTACCGCAGACTGCGAAAAAATGTGCGATATCATGATGACGCGTGATGATAAAATGCGGGAAATGGTAAAGAAAAATTTTACCCCGGATGATTATTTTGCCGTCAGAGATCATATGGTCGGAACCGGAATGATCGGCGGGAAGGCCTGCGGAATGCTTCTTGCAAGAGCCATCATCCGTAATCATGAGCCGGACATCAGCGAAGTGCTGGAACCGCATGATTCCTTCTATGTCGGTTCCGATGTTTACTACACCTATATCGTGGACAATAATCTGTGGGATACGAGGATTAAGCAAAGAACGGAGGACGGCTATTTTACACTTGCAGAAGAATTTGCCGAAAAATTGATGAACGGAACGTTTTCCCAAACCCTTCGCGAGCAGTTCGTCCGGATTATTGAGTATTACGGGCAGGATCCCTATATCATCCGCTCGAGCAGCATTCTGGAAGACGGTTTCGGAAATGCATTTGCCGG
>CACZRH010000177.1 GCA_902783455.1 uncultured Lachnospiraceae bacterium
GACAGCCGTTGATATCAACGTAGTTCAGGGTGAAAGACAGTTTGCAAGAGACAACATATCACTCGGCCAGTTCAGACTTGACGGAATCCCCCCTGCAAGAAGAGGTATGCCGAAAATCGAAGTTACTTTCGATATCGATGCAAACGGTATTGTAAACGTATCCGCAAAGGATCTCGGTACCGGCAAAGAGCAGCACATCACCATTACCTCCGGCTCCAACATGTCTGATGAAGACATCGAAAAGGCAGTTAAGGAAGCAGCTGAGTATGAAGCTCAGGATAAGAGAAAGAAAGAAGCTGTTGATGCAAGAAATGAAGCCGATGCAATGGTTGTTCAGACCGAGAAGGCTTTAAACGATGTAGGCGACAAGATTTCCGCATCCGAGAAAGAGGATGTTGAAGCGGAAATCAAGAACGTTAAGGACATCCTTGAAAGAACCAAGGACAAGGAAATGACCGAAGACGAAGTTGCTGAACTCAAAGCAGCTCATGAGAAGATGATGGAAAAATCCCAGGCACTCTTCACCAAGATGTATGAGTCCATGCAGGGTGCAGGCGCAGGCCCTGATCCGAATGGCTTTGCAGGCTACGGCGCAGGCGGTTCCGATGGCGGAAACGGAGATGACGGCGGAAGCAGCAATGGCGGCTCCGATGATTTTGCAGGTGACTACCGCGAGGTATAAGACAATATAACGTGCAGAATAATGCACAACCCTGCGTGAGTTTTGTAAAGAATCAATGATTAAGAAGATATGATAATAACGGCGCGAGAGGCGGGAATAACCGTCTCTCGCATAAGTGTGTAAAGTTGCTGTTATGCGAAAGTGCATAACGGTCAGAAAGGCAGTAATAAAAAATGGCGGATAAACGCGATTATTATGAGATCCTTGGGGTTTCCAAAAACGCGAGTGATGATGAAATTAAAAAAGCATACAGAGGACTGGCGAAAAAATATCATCCGGATATGAACCCGGACAATCCCGAAGAAGCGGAGAAAAAATTCAAGGAAGCTTCGGAAGCATACGGCGTATTGTCTGATCCGGAAAAGAGAAAACAGTACGATCAGTACGGTCATGCCGCATTTGATGCAGGCGCCGGCGGAGCAGGCGGGGCATATGATTTTACCGGCATGGATTTTGGCGATATTTTCAGCGACCTGTTCGGTTTCGGCGATATTTTCGGCGGTGGCTCCAGAAGAGGCGGTTCGCGTACCGGCCCCATGAGAGGTGCCGATAAAGTCGTGGATGTACGCTTAACCTTTGAGGAAGCGGTTTTCGGAACGGAAAAAGAAATCGAAGTGGATTCCAAGGAAGAGTGTAAATCCTGTAAGGGAAGCGGTGCGAAGCCCGGAACCTCTCCCGAAACCTGCCCGAACTGTCGCGGTAAGGGCCAGGTTCGTGTGACCACGAATTCGATTTTCGGACAGATTACTTCCGTCCAGGCATGTCGGGAGTGTAACGGACGCGGTAAAATCATCCGCGAGAAATGTCCGGACTGCCGCGGTACGGGATATACCACAATCAAGAAACGCTATGCGGTGAAATTCCCGGCCGGCATTGACAATAACGGACTTGCCTGTAAAATCCCCGGCAAGGGAGAACCCGGACAGAACGGCGGACCGAGAGGCGATATTTTAGTTCGTACGCTTGTGTCCAAGCATCCGATTTTTCAGAGACAGGAATATGATATTTATTCGACGGTTTCCCTTCCGTTCTCTGTTGCAGCGCTTGGCGGTGACGTCTTAATCGATACCGTGGACGGAGAAGTGGCTTATGAAGTAAAAGCCGGAACGCAGACCGATACCGTAATTCGTTTGAAAGGCAAGGGTGTTCCGACGCTTCGGGATAAGGAAAAGAGGGGCGATCATTTTGTCAAATTCGTTGTGAAGGTTCCCGAGAGATTAAGCCGCGAGGCGAAAGAAGCCTTGAAGGCATTCGACGCGGTAAGCGGCGATTATTTGAATGCCGCAAAGAATGCGGGCGTCCCGAAGGAAAAGAAGAAAAAAGGATTGTTTAATTAAAGAGTATGCCGAAAGGGCTGATATTTTAGTACAGGTAAATCGTATGGTTTATCTGTACTTTTTTTGGTATAATGAAATTTGTATGTAATGATTTCTGCAACAACGGAAAATGACAAGGAGCAAGTATGTCCACCTGGAAATCACGTGGTCTTCGCGGTTCGGTTCTCGAGGACATGATCAACCGTACAAATGAAAAATACAGAGAATCCGGGCTGGCGCTGATTCAGAAGATTCCGACTCCGATTACGCCGATTCAGATTGATCAAAAGAGCAGGCACATCACACTGGCCTATTTTGATCAGAAGAGTACGGTTGATTATATCGGTGTCGTGCAGAAGGTTCCGGTTTGTTTTGATGCGAAGGAGAGCGCGACGGATACCTTTTCCCTGCAGAATATTCATGAGCATCAGGTGAAATTCATGGGAGATTTTGAGGCACAGGGAGGTGTCGCATTTTTCCTGATTTACTATACCGGAAGGGATGAGCTTTACTATCTGCCGTATGAGTATTTAAAGCTTTTCTGGGATCGCGCGCAAAACGGCGGGCGAAAGAGTTTCCGACATGACGAGCTGAATCCCGCGTATGTCATCCCGAAGCACGACGGAATTTTGGTGCCGTATCTGGATGTATTAAAGATTGATTTGGAGGATCGGGGATAAATTATGAAGTGGAAAAAAATCACAATAAAGACAATTACCGATGCAGAGGACATCATCATCTGCAACCTTGAGGACATCGGCCTGGAGGGCGCGCAGATTGAGGATAAAATCCCCCTCACCGCACTGGAAAAGGAGCAGATGTTTGTCGACATCCCGCCTGAGAACGAGGAAGACGACGGCATCGCATATTTAAACTTCTTTGTGGAAGATTCCGAAGATCTGGACATGGATGCACTTCTTAAGGATGTGCACACCGTTCTTGACGAAACCAAAGTATACACGGACATCGGCGAAGGGACGGTTATGGTTTCCGAAACCGAGGACCTCGACTGGGTAAATAACTGGAAAAAATATTTCCATCGATTCTTCATTGATGATTTACTCGTCATTCCCTCCTGGGAAGAGGATGAGATGCCAAAGCATTCCGGGAAGGTTTTACATATCGATCCCGGAACCGCATTCGGAACCGGCGCGCATGAAACGACCAGGCTTTGCATCCGCCAGATCAGAAAGTATGTCACTCCCGAAACGGAGATTCTCGATGTCGGATGCGGCAGCGGAATCCTTGCAATTGTGGCACTTATGTACGGAGCAAAGCACGCAAAGGGAACGGATTTGGATCCCTGCGCACTGGATGCAACGCTGGAAAATATGGAGAAAAACGGAATCCGTGAAGAAGATTTCGAAATGATTATCGGAAACATCATCACGGACAAATCCGTGCAGGACTGGGCAGGCTATGAAAAATATGACATTGTTGTCGCAAACATTCTGCATAATGTGTTGGATCCGTTAACACCCGTGATAATCCATCAGTTAAAGCCCGGTGGAATTTATATCACCTCCGGCATCATTGCGGAGAAGGAAGATTTTGTAGTCGACGTGGTAAAGCGCGCGGGACTTGAACTTGTAGAAGTAACCCGCGACGGCGAGTGGGTCAGTGTTACGGCAAGGAAGCCGTGACAAATCAACGCCAAGAGAGCATAAAAAAGCCGCCTGTATCGATAATAACTATGAATGGTAGTGGGCGCAATCGGAGTAAACATGTATCACTTCTTTGTACCGGAAGAAAACATCAGCGAGGATGCACATAAAGTATTCATCGAAGGCGGAGATTACAACCATATCCGCAATGTTCTTCGCATGCACCCGGGCGAGGAAATCTCCGTCGGCACCGGAACGAACAACGATGAATATCGCTGCGAAATAGAAGGCTTCGAAGACGGAAAAGTAATCTGCAAACTTTTGTTTATCAAACAGGCGGAGATGGAATCGCCTGCGGAAATCATTCTTTTCCAGGGGCTTCCGAAGGCAGACAAAATGGAATTGATTGTTCAAAAATGCGTGGAACTCGGAGTTTCGAAAATCGTACCGGTTTCCTGCAAACGCAGCATCGTAAAACTGGATGATAAAAAGGCAGCGAATAAAATCGCCCGCTGGCAGCAGATTGCGGAAGCAGCGGCGAAGCAGAGCAAACGCACCATCATTCCGAAAGTGGCGGATGTGATGAGCATGAAGGATGCCGTCCGATATGCGGAAGAGATGGAGATCAAAATGATCCCCTACGAGCTCGAAGAAGGCACGAAGGGAACGAAGGAAATATTTGAAAAATTGAAGCAGGCAGTTTATAGCGACCCGGAAACCAGGCCCCGCGTTGCGATTTTTATCGGCCCCGAAGGCGGCTTCGAAGAGGAGGAAGTGGAACTGGCTACTAAAGCCGGCATCCTTCCGATTTCTCTCGGCAGCCGGATCCTTCGCACCGAAACCGCCGGGATGGTCGTTCTTGCGTGGATTGATTACTGCCTGGAAGTGAGATAACCCATGGAATGTTACTTAGATAATTCCGCCACCACCAGGTGCTTACCGGAAGTTGTGGAGGCGGTTGCAAACTGCATGAGCGAAACCTACGGAAACCCTTCCAGCATGCATAAAAAGGGCGTGGAAGCGGAGCAGGTGATGCGCACTTCAAAGGAAATCATCGCAAAGACGTTAAAGGTTGATGCGAAGGAAATCTATTTTACCTCGGGCGGAACCGAGTCCGATAACTGGGCGATTCTGCAGGGCACCAGAGCCGCAAAGCGGGACGGAATGCATGTTATCACCACGCGAATCGAGCATGCGGCGGTTTTGAATCCGATGAAGCAGCTTGAAAAAGAAGGCTTTGAGGTGACATACCTCGGAACCGATGAGTATGGCAGAATCTCGACGGAAGAGTTAAAAAATGCAATCCGTCCGGATACGGTTTTAGTTTCGGTCATGGGCGTTAATAACGAAATCGGAGCCGTCGAGCCGGTTGCCGAAATCGGCGAACTGATTAAAAAATGCAATCCCAAAACGCTTTTTCACGTGGATGGCGTGCAGATGTACGGGAAGCTTCCGATTTATCCGAAGCGCATGAAAATCGATATGCTTTCGGTTTCGGGACATAAAATCCACGGCCCGAAGGGAATCGGAATCCTCTATATTTCGGAAAAAGTAAAAATCACTCCCCTGATTCTCGGCGGCGGACAGCAGAAGGGTATGCGTTCCGGTACGGACAACGTGCCCGGAATCGCCGGCTTTGCGAAAGCTGCGGAAATCCTCTGTGCCAAAATGGAAGAGGATGCTAAGCGGATGGAGAAACTCAGGGATTTATTCTTAAGCGAAGCGGTTAAGCTTGAAGGTGTTACGGCGAACGGACCAGCGTTGTCCCCTATCCCCGCCGCACCTCACATCGCCAGTATTTCAGTAGCAGGAGTGCGTGCGGAAGTGCTGCTTCACGCACTGGAGGAAAAGGGCGTTTATATTTCTGCGGGCAGTGCCTGCGCATCCAATAAACCGGCGGTATCGGAAACCTTAAAGGCAATCGGCCTGCCGAAGGAGCTTTTAGATTCCACGGTCCGCTTCAGCTTCAGCATTTTTACAACGGAAGAGGAAATCCGTTATGCACTTGCATCCCTTCAGGAAGTGCTCGGAACGCTTCGCAAGTACACGAGACGTTAGCATTCATTCAGCAGGGAGAATACAATAAAAACCTTAATAATAAGACTCTGCCTGAAAACAGATAGAAACAGATTGGCAAAATAAATTCGGAGGAAAAGCCATGCTCCCATTTCGGACAAACATAGTACTTTGTGTCATCGAATTCTTCAGCGTCGTATTGCTGCATGTCGCATATGCGTTTTCGCAGTACGGCCCGGAAAAGGCGCTGTTTATCTCCATCGGCTTTCTTCCGGCGTTGCTTACGATTTTATTTTACCGTCTGGTAAAAAATGAAAAAATCGTTATCCGAATTTTCTACCTTTCCATGATTGCCACGAGCTACATCATTTCCTGGCAGCTCGGCATGCTTGGTACCTTAAGTGTTATTTTCTTAGCCGGCGCGCTGATGCTCGCACTTTATGCGAACCGCGCACTGATGCTGGAATACGCAATCCTGACTTCCATCGTACTGCTTTTAAATGCGATTTTTCTGCGACAATCCATTGAAAAGACCTGCCCGAAGGAAATCTATTTAATTTATCTATTGATCTACCTCTTCGCGATGGTCTCCTTCTTATTCCTCGTCAACGGCGTTAACGATTACAAGACGCAGATGGAGGAAAAGAACGAGGAAGCACGCAACGCGTTGGAAGCGAAAGCGAACTTCTTAGCGAACATGTCCCACGAAATCCGTACCCCGATGAACGCAATCTACGGTATGGCGGAACTGCTCGACGAAAAAGATTTCGAGGAAGAGGAAAAGGGCTATATCGATACCATCCGCAAATCGTCGGAAAACCTGCTCGCCATCATCAACGAGATCCTCGATTTTTCAAAAATCGACTCCGGGAAAATGGAAATTACGGAGGAAGAGTACCACTTCAATTCGCTGATTCATGATGTTTTATCGATTATCGAATTCCGTATGAAAAACCGCTCGGTAAAATTAATCTACGACATTTCACCGGATGTTCCGCGCGTCTTAATCGGTGACGAGCTGCGTATCCGGCAGATTTTGATTAATATCATGAACAACGCCGTGAATTTTACCCACCGCGGACATATCAGGTTAAAAATCCGCTGGGAGCCGGACCTTGACGGCAACGGCTATCTGCACGTATCCGTGGAGGATACCGGTATCGGTATTTCGCAGCATGATATGAATAAGCTCTTTACCGCGTTCGGTCAGATCGATACGAAGAAAAACCGAAACGTGGAAGGTACCGGTCTGGGACTTGTCATCACGAAGCGCCTCTTAAATTTAATGGGCGGCGACATTTCCGTTCGAAGCAAGGTTAACGAAGGAAGTACATTTTCCTTTACCCTGCATCAGAAGGTAAAAGACCCGAGACCGTCGAATTACGATTCCGACCACGACCGCATTACCGCGGATAACGCAGGATTCAGAATCACATTCAAGGCGCCGACCGCGAGAGTTATGATTGTCGACGATAACAAGGTAAACCTTGTGGTTGCAAGCGAGCTGATGAAGCGTTTCGGTTTCGAGGCTGTCATGGTCGAGTCCGGAATCGAAGCCGTAAACCGCGTGGAAGAGCATTTGGTCGACTACGATTTGATATTTATGGATCACATGATGCCCGTCATGGACGGTGTGGAGGCAACGCAAAAAATCCGTTCTCTCGGCACGACCTACGCGAAAAATGTTCCGATTGTTGCGCTGACCGCAAACGCCATCAAGGGTGTGGAGCGTCAGTTTAAGGAAGCCGGCATGAACGACTATCTCGCGAAGCCGATTCACATGAATCAGTTAAACGAGATTTTGGAAAAATGGATCCCGTTTGATAAACAGGTCCGTATCGTAAAGGGACAGGAAGTTCCTCCGACTCCGGTGAGCATGGACACTTCTCCGATGGCGGGAATCGACAATACGGATATCATCGATTACCTGAAAGGAATCAATGTCGAGGACGGACTTCGAAACTGCGGCGGAAGCAAAGCGGTGTATGTCAAGGTCCTTACAACATTTGCTTCTTCCAACCTTTTGGCCGGTCTGCAGGAGTATTTTGAAAAGGGTGATCTGGAGAATTATACGGTTATGGCGCATTCAATCAAGGGAGCCTGCCGGAACATCGGTGCCAACGATGTGGCAGATCAGGCGTATGAACTGGAATGCGCGGGAAAGGACGAGGACGTCGATTTTATCAACAAGTATCATAAGACGTTCTGCGAGAATTATATCGAGGTAACGAGAACCGTTACGAAGGCGCTTATTTCGCAGAATCCTTCCATGTAGATACACACTTGCGAAAATTTTAATTCGCTTTATAATGAAATTGTGGGTACTTTTTTTCAAAAGAATGGGGGAAAATTATGTATCGGGTTGCGATTTGTGATGATGAGGCGACATCTCTTCAGATTAATGAAGCATTGACATCGCAGGTTTTGTCGGAAGAAGGAATCCAGTATGAAACGGTCTGCTTTACCGATATGGAAAGCATGATTGAGACGCTTTCCGACAAGGACGCGGACTATGACGTGCTGCTTTGCGACATTCTTGCGGTCGGCATGAACGGAATAGAGGCGGCGAAAGAACTTCGAAGACTGGGAGAAAGTCTGTCGATCATTTTTATCTCTTCCACCGCAGAGTATGCGCTCGAAGGATATCAGGTGGATGCGCTTCGGTATCTGCAAAAACCGATTCAGATCGATAAGCTTCGCGAGGCGCTTTTATCGGCCTATAAAATGAAAGCCGTAAAGGGTGATACCTTAACCTTCCAGGTTGGCGACAAATTATATAAAATCCCCTTCGGTGAGATTGAATATTTAGAGAGTCAGGGGCGTGAGACGATTGTATGTACGTTGAATGAGCAGATTGCCGTACATATGAAATTTTCCGACATGGAGCAGCTTCTGCCGGACGATGTGTTTGTCAGATGTCACCGGTCTTACATCATTAACATGAACTATGTAGAGGATTTAGCGCGGTATCGCTTCTTGACGAAGCGCGGCGTGGAAATTCCGGTCAGCCAGCTGCAGTATGTGGATGTGAAGAAGAAGTTTATGGAGTTTTGATTTAGTTTATCTCCAAAAAGTTTGTAAATTTAAATTGCTTATTTACAAAACTGTTTGATTGGAATTTTGCAGTGTAATTTGCCATTCAAGTAAAGAAGCTATAATTCAGAAAGAAATTAGAAATTAAGATAGAATCCCGCCCCGCAATACGGGGCGGTTTTGACGAAAGGAATCAATATGTTTCAGGCATTTTTGTTAAAATACGGCGAGATTTTCTTAAAAGGGAAAAACCGCTACATCTTCGAGGATGCGCTTGTCGAGCAGGTGCGCCTGGCCATGGATAAGGTCGATGGCGATTTTGACGTGCACAAAAATCTCGGACGTGTCTATGTGGAGGCCAAATCGGATTTTGATTATGATGAGGTAATCGATGC
>CACZRH010000178.1 GCA_902783455.1 uncultured Lachnospiraceae bacterium
AAAAGAGGAAGTACTCCGTAAAAAAACGGAAGCATTTTTGAATAAATTAAATGCATACCGTACCTGCAGCGACCGCATGGGTGTGTACGATCTGCTTGTTCATATCATGGAAAAAGAATCGGTAATCAGCCATTTCCGTGCCTTAAACGGAGGGGAGCAAAGGGTTGCGAATTTACGGATTCTGCTGCAGAAAGCCCGGGAATTTTCTTCCACCGGCTACTCCGGTATTTTTACCTTTATTCAGTATATTGATAATATCAAAAGCAGGGAAATCGATTTCGGAGAAGCGAATATTCTGGATGAAAACGCGGATGTGGTGAGGATTTTTACGATGCATAAAAGCAAAGGGCTGGAATTTCCGGTCTGCTTTTTGCTGGGACTCGGGGAAAACTTAAGTAAAAGTGCGGATAAAAAGGAAATTGTGGTGGATGATCTGCTCGGAATCGGAACGGATTATACGAATCCAACGGACCGTGTGAAGCATAAATCCTTTGTCAAAAACGTAATCCTGTTAAAAGAGAAAAAAGAGCAAAGAGGCGAAGATTTAAGACTGCTTTACGTTGCGATGACAAGGGCTAAGGAAAAGCTGATTTTGATCGGGACCGCAAGTAACGAGCTGATGGGCAAAGCAACGCAGTTTGGTCCGAACCGCAATTTTACCGCATCGGAAATTCTAAGTGCCGGAAGCTTCCTGGAATTTCTTTTTCCGGAGGCGAAAAGAAATCCGTCTTTGTTTGATTTAGTTCTATATAAACCGGAAGATGCCATCTTTGAAAAGAAGAAGGATGCTTTTAACCGTGCCGCGCTGAAGGAAGAGCTTTTCAGAATCCCTGCAGGAAAGATGCCGGAATTCGATTCCTGTTCCGATGCCATGCTCCGAAGGGTGCATACCAAAATCTCCGTTTCGGATTTAAAGAATGCAGCCTACACCGAAGAGGAAGAGGCGGTAGTGGAGATGTTTCCGGAGAAAGAGCAAAGCGATGATTTTTTGGACGGCGATTCTGTGAAAGAAAGTGTTGCTGCAAAGGAAGTAAAAAAACACTGCGTGCCTGCGTTTATGAGGGGAGCGGAAAGTCAGCATGACGGAGCAAAACACGGTACTGCCTTTCACCGGATTATGGAACTGCTTGATTTTTCAAATCTTTCCGAAATAATGGAACAGAACCATCAAAACTCTGAATCGAATGATTTCGAGGAGAAGGCAACAAAGGCAATTGACCGGATGCGGGATGATTTAGCTGCGGATTATGCACTTTCAGAAGAAGAGAACCGGTTGATTCGTACTACGGACGTAGTTACATTCCTGCAATCCGGAGCAGCATACCGGATGATGAAGGCGGACGGGTTCGGGAAATTATACAGGGAGCAGCCGTTTGTAATATCCGTTCCGGCCACGGAAATAAATCTTGATTTGCCGAAAGATGAAAAAACGCTTACAATGCTAAAGAAGGAACGTGTCCTGATTCAGGGTATTATCGATGTGTATTTTGAAGAGGATGACGCATTGGTGTTACTCGATTATAAGACGGATTCAAAGCCGGAAGAGGAATTAATCAAAAGATACCGTCCCCAGCTTGCTTATTATGCGAAGGCTCTCGGGATGCTTGAAAGAAAGCCCGTGAAGGAAATTCTGATTTATTCCACACATTTAAGGAAAGTGATTCCGGTCGATTTTGATAAGACTATGTAGTGGCACGAAAACATAAAAAGTAAAGTGCGATAAGCAATTATAAAAATCGGGAAATGGAATTGTAATGACACAAAACGACAATTCAAAGCAGAATAATTCCGGACAGAATCCGTTACGGAAAAAAACGGATTTCTGGCTGGAGACCCTGGATGCAGTGCGCTTTCTGGCACTGTTTTTCAGCGTCTATCTTGGAATCCCGCTCTTTTACAGATTATTCGGAGGAAATCCGGACTATCAGACTTATGTAAACCTGATCACTTTTTTGATATGCGGAATATTAACGTTTCTGCTGATTCCGAAAAAAAATAAAAGACTGATCCCGTTTGGGGAAAACGGAAAGAAAAGCCAAAGTGTTCTTGCCTGCCTTTCCATTTTCTTACTTGCAGTCGGAATTGCCGTTTTATTAAACCGGATTTTTGCGGTCATTCCATGGGATTTATTCCTGGAAGAAAAGAATCAGTATTCCACCGAAAAAACATTTCAGATTCCGTTTGCCGTTTCCTTAATTGGATACGGCTTCATTGCGCCTTTTGCCGAGGAAGTTGCTTTTCGCGGAATTTTATATCCATATCTGGAGAAAATTCTTCCGCCGGTCTGGGCGATTTTCATATCCGCGTTCTTTTTCGGACTGTATCACGGAAATCTCATGCAGGGCATTTATGCGTTTTTACTGGGTGTGATGATGGCATTTTTGGTATACAAAACGCATTCGCTCGGGGCATCGATGTTGTTTCATATGAGTGCAAATATAATCGTGACGTGTTATGCAAATATTCCGTCCTTCTATCAATTTTTAATGAGTATCCCGGGAACGGTTTTGGTGCTTCTGTGTCTGGGTTTGGGGATTCTTTTGTTTGCTTATGTCGCGAAGAGGGATAAGAACCGGGGGGAAGAAGGCGTATGACTACGATTCATGTTTCGGTTCGAAATTTAGTGGAATTCCTTCTTCGGTCCGGCGATATCGATAATTTAAGCGGTGGGAAAAAATCCGAGGATGCCATGCAGGCCGGCAGCAGAATCCATAAAAAAATCCAGAAAATGTCCGGTCCCGATTACGAAGCGGAAGTAAAGATGAGCGTTACGATTCCGTTTGAGGAATTCTTACTAACCGTGGAAGGCCGGGCCGACGGAGTAATTACCGGGAAGACCGGCATTACAATTGACGAAATCAAGGGAACTTATCGGAATTTGGATCATTTAAAGGCACCGAAACGGGAGCATCTTGCCCAGGCTATGTGCTATGCCTATATGGTTTTAACGAAGGAG
>CACZRH010000179.1 GCA_902783455.1 uncultured Lachnospiraceae bacterium
ACAGGTTTCCGCCATGCTTACCTACGGTGTGCAGGTATTGCTTAACCTGATGATGCTTTCCATGATTTTCGTTATGGTGACGATGTCTGCGGAAAGTGCAAGACGTATCGGCGAAGTATACAGGGAAGTTCCGGATATGAAGGAAATTCCGGATCCGGTAAAGGAAGTCAAAGACGGATCGATTATGTTTACGGACGTTTCCTTTAAGTATTCCGAGGAAGCAAAGCAGTATGCACTTTTCGATATTGATTTAACGATTCCGTCCGGTGCAACCGTGGGAATCCTCGGAAGTACCGGTTCAAGTAAATCTTCCCTTGTACAGCTGATTCCGCGTCTTTACGATGCCCAGGAGGGTACTATCAAAGTCGGCGGCGTGAATGTAAAGGATTATGACCTTGCGGTGCTTCGGGATAATGTGGCAATGGTGCTTCAAAAAAATGTTTTGTTTTCCGGAACCATTAAGGAAAATCTCCGATGGGGCAATCCGGATGCTACGGATGAAGAGATTGTCGAAGCCTGCAAAATGGCCTGTGCGGATGAATTTAT
This sequence comes from uncultured Lachnospiraceae bacterium, assembly GCA_902783455.1. Lineage (GTDB taxonomy): Bacteria > Bacillota > Clostridia > Lachnospirales > Lachnospiraceae > UBA3766. Next base: position 547 of record CACZRH010000179.1, read on the forward strand.
CGAGCTTATGCCGGAAAAATATGATACCTTTATCGAGCAGGGCGGAAATAACGTATCCGGCGGTCAGAAGCAGCGTCTCTGCATTGCCAGGGCCCTTCTTAAGAAACCGAAGATATTGATTTTGGACGATTCCACTTCCGCAGTGGATACCAAAACCGATGCAAAGATCCGGGAGGCATTTGCAAATTATATTCCGGATACGACCAAGATTATTATCGCACAGCGTGTTGCGAGCGTGGAAAATTCGGACATTATTATTGTTATGAATAACGGAAGTATAGAAGCAAAGGGAACTCATAAAGAGCTTATGGAAACGAGTGAAATTTACCGCGAGATTTATGAATCCCAGACGATGGGAGGTGATCAGTAATGCCACGTCCCGTAAAAGGCGATATCAACGCACAACCCCCGAAACTGAATATCAAAGTCTTAGGCCGGATTATCGGCTCTGTTTTCAAGGCGTACCCTGCAGGAATGGTGGTTATCATTCTGACAATACTTTTAGTCGGCGCATCGGCGGTAATTCCGGATTTGTTTATCCAGAAAATCATTGCGCTCATTAAAACCTACAGCTTATCCGGTGACTGGGCAGCAGCGCAGCCGGAAGCACTTAAGAATATCATATTCTTAGTGGCAGTCTATTCAATTGCCATCATCGGTGCATTCGTGCAGTCCCAGGTGGGTGCGGTTGTAACCCAGGGGTACTTAAATAAAATGCGTAATCAGATGTTCCGCAAAATGCAGAATCTCCCGATTAAATTTTTCGATACCAATAAAACCGGCGATATCATGAGTTATTATACGAACGATATCGATACGCTCCGCCAGCTCGTATCCCAGGGTCTTCCGACCTTGATCCGCTGTGGCATTATCGTAATCGGTGTTTTCTTTATTATGCTTTATTTCAGCCTCTGGATGACGCTTGTGGTAATCGGCGGAATCATTCTTATGACCATTGTGACAAGGGTTTTAAGCGGCGGATCGGCAAAATATTTCGTTCGTCAGCAGCAGGCACTCGGCAAGGAAGAGGGCTTTATTCAGGAGCACATGAACGGTCAGAAGGTCGTGAAGGTATTCAATCACGAAGAAAAGACCATTGCGGAATTCGATGTATTAAATAAGCAGCTTTATTCCGATGCATTCAAGGCAAATGCGTATGCAAACGCATTGGGACCGATTATCGGAAACATTGGGAATATCCTCTACGTTGTGGTTGCCATTGCAGGCGGTGCGATGTTAATCGCAGGAGTAAAAAATGTTTCCCTTTCGGATATCATACTGCCGATTATTACCGGAGGACAGCAGGGAGGACTGCCCTTGGATATTTCCACCGTCATTCCGTTCCTTAACATGACCAAGCAGTTTACCGGAAACTTAAACCAGTTTACGCAGCAGATCAACATGGTTGTCATGGCAATGGCCGGCGGAGAGAGAATTTTCAAACTCATGGATGCCGAACCGGAACCGGATAACGGCTATGTAACGCTTGTGAATGCCCGGATTGATGAAAACGGCAATATTACCGAAACAAAAGAGCATACGGGAATATGGGCATGGAAGCATCCTCATGGTGACGGAACGCTTACCTATACGAAGTTAGAGGGTGATGTAAGACTCTTTGATGTGGACTTCGAATACGAAAAAGGACATCAGGTATTGTATGATGTTTCGGTATATGCAAAGCCCGGACAGAAGGTGGCGTTTGTAGGCGCGACCGGTGCCGGAAAGACCACGATTACGAACCTGATTAACCGTTTCTATGATATTGCGGACGGTAAAATCCGCTATGACGGCATCAATATCAACAAAATTAAAAAAGCCGATTTAAGAAGATCCCTCGGAATCGTACTGCAGGAAACTAATCTCTTTACCGGAACGGTTATGGAGAATATCCGCTACGGAAACTTAGATGCTTCGGATGAAGAATGCAGGAAGGCAGCAGCCCTTGCCGGCGCCGACGATTTTATCCGGCGTCTGCCGGAAGGCTATGATACGATGCTTACCAATAACGGCTCGAATCTTTCCCAGGGACAGAGACAGTTAATTGCGATTGCCCGTGCGGCCGTTGCGGATCCGCCGGTTATGATTCTCGATGAGGCAACATCCTCGATTGATACCCATACCGAAGCAATCGTTCAAAGAGGTATGGATAAGCTGATGGAGGGCAGAACGGTATTCGTTATCGCGCACAGACTTTCCACGGTTAAGAATTCCAATGTCATCATGGTGCTTGACCATGGTCACATCATCGAGAGAGGTTCGCATAAGGAGCTGATTGCCGAAAAAGGTACCTATTATCAGCTTTACACGGGAGCATTTGAACTTGAATAAAGTGTCAAGTGAGTTATGGAGAGTGGGACGATAGAAAATGACACAACATCCCCGTCACCATGTGTCATTTGTAGGAGGAAAAAGAATGGCAAAATGGATAATGGTTGTCGATGACGACATGGCAAATCTGCAGACGGCAGGAACCATATTAAGCAAGAACAATATGCGTGTTACGGCTTTGAAATCCGGACAGGCAATGTTGAATTATATTGCGGAAAAGGGAGCTCCCGATCTAATCCTTTTGGATATTATGATGCCGGAAATGGACGGCTTTGAATCGTTAAAGAACCTTCGTAAGCTGGAGAAGGAAAAAAATCTCGGAGAGATTCCCGTAATCTTTTTAACAGCGGATGAAAAAAGCGGAACCGAGAGCAGGGGATTCGAAGTCGGCGTCTCCGATTTTATAAGAAAACCATTTAATCCGGAGGTGCTTCTTCGAAGAATTGACAACGTCATTTCCATGCAGAATGAAATGAGCAGCTTAAAGAATGAAGCAAGTATCGACAAGCTGACGGGATTTTTAAATAAGGCAGCTTCCAACTCGAAGCTTACGCAGGTCTGCTTAATGGGTGTCGGATGCCTGATGATGATTGACCTCGATTCCTTCAAACTGGTAAACGATTTATTCGGACATGAAATGGGTGATAAAGTGTTAATCCGTTTTGCCGAAATCATCCGGGAAACGCTTCCGAAGGGCAGCACCTACGGCCGAATCGGCGGAGACGAATTCGTGGCATTCAGCGCGGGTACGCTCGATGAGTCGGAAATCGCCGAAATTACGAAACAGTTAAATGTAAAGCTTTTAAAATCTGCGAAGGAAATGATGGGAGAGGATATGGGCATTCCGCTCGGATCCTCGGTCGGTGCCATTTTGATTCCGAAGCACGGGAACGATTACACAACGCTTTTAAAGCAGGCGGATAAATGCCTTTATATCGTAAAGAAAAACGGCAAACACGGATACCGTCTGTATTCTTCGGATATTGCAGAGGATGAGGATATGGTTTCTCCGAATATGAATATTCAGGGGATTTCCGAGATCCTTGCGGAACGTAACATTACCAATGTGGCGCTCCAGCTTGATATGGATGCATTCACGCTTGTTTACCGCTTTGCAACCAGATATTTTATCCGAAACAACATCAATTCCTGCAAGGTTTTATTTTCAATAGACCGTCCCGACGATATGCCCGAAGAGGAATACCGGAATTACTGTGACGAGTTCGGAAACCATATCCGCGAAACGCTTCGAAAGTCGGATATGCTGACCAGAAGTCGTTACAACCAGTATTTTGTCCTGATTTCCGATATCCGTGAGGAATTTGTCAATAAGGTAATCGAAGCAATTGTGGATTCCTGGAAGGAAAACCGTTCGGATTCTCCAAAGATTACTTTTGAAAAGGAATATGTCCGTAACGACGGAAACCTGTTTTTGGAAAAAATGGCTGCCAGTGTTGTCATTGTGGATGATGATAAGATGGTTTTACAACAGGCAAGTAGCGCACTTGACGGATACGGTGTGAGTGTGAAAACATTCACGAACGGCGCCGATTTTATGCTGTATGTTAATACGGTTGAGAGAGTGCCCGATTTGATTTTGCTGGATGTGAAAATGCCGAAAATGGACGGCTTCAAGCTGTTTGAGGAAATGCAGATGATCGGAGGCGATATTGCGAGAGTTCCGGTAATCTTCATGACGGGTGATACGGATGAAGGCACTGAGGAAAAAGGGTTAAAAATGGGTGCCGTGGATTTTATCAAAAAGCCGTTAATTTCGGAGGTATTAAAGGTTCGCGTGAATCATATACTCGAGCTTTCCATGCTTCGTAAACGATACAGAGGAAAACGGTAGTTTTATACGGGAAAGACAAAAACAAAGTAAAAGACAATAATCAAATTCGGGGGGATTTGACATGGGTCTGGATTCAGGGAAAAATGAGTTATTTCAAACATCTCAGGTGGTAATCATTCTTTTCTACACGATTTTTGTGGGAATGCATTTTGTGATTACCTTTATGTTCGGATGGGACAAATGGATTCTGCTGCCGATTCTGGCAGCGGTTGTTGCTTCCTGGGTTATGTATATTGCTTCGATTTTTAAGCCGAGGCAGCGAATCTGGCTGATCGCTTCTTTTATGATGGTCACGTACTTTATCTACGGTACACATACGACCAGTACTTATGATCTGGCCATAGTTATGGCATCTTTGATGGTTTTATTTATCACTACGGGGATGAAAGGTACCATCATTCTTTGTCTGGTTACATATTATATCACCATGATTTACGATTTAATTGTGCTTATTCTGGAGGGAACGACGGAATTTGACTCGCTTCTTATCGCGCGTACCGTGATGCATTTTTTTGTCATGGCTATGATTGCGTGGTTCAGTATTAATACCGTGAATAAATGGAATCAGGTCATGGATGCGTCGAAGGAGGAAATTGACAGCCTGCAGGATTCCACCGAGAGACTCAATGATTTTCTGGCAAATGTCTCCCACGAAATCCGAACTCCGGTAAATGCGATTATCGGTCTTTCCGGAATCTGTATCGATAAGGAAAAGGATCCGGAAATCGAAAAGGACTTAATTGCCGTTCGTTCCGCGGGACGGAAGGTTGCGGATCAGATTGGAGACATTCTGGATTTTTCCGAAATAGACCGGAATAATGCCGTAAAAAACTGCGAGGACTATATGATGTCCTCCATGATGAATGATATCATGACGGATTTGCGGGAAATGATGAAGGACGAGGTGGAGCTTGTCATTGACATTGACAACCGCATCCCGGCCGTCATGAATACGGATGTCAGCACACTGAAAAAAATTATCAAGGCGCTTGTTTCGAACGGAATGAAATATACGAATGCAGGCGGTGTTTATTTAAAAATTTCTTCCGAGGTACAGTCCTACGGAGTCAATCTTTTAATTGAGGTTTCCGATACCGGAATCGGAATGTCGGAAGCGGAACTGGAACGTGTTAAGGAACGGTTTTTCCAGTCGGATTCCGGAAGAGCGAGAACTGCAAACGGTCTGGGACTCGGGCTTTCCATTGTATCCGGTTTTGTGGAGATTCTCGGAGGATTTATGACTATGGAAAGTCAGGAAGGGAAAGGCACCACGGTTCGTGTCAGCATCCCTCAGAAAGTTGTCGATGAGGCATACTGCATGTCTGTACCGGCCGGAAAGAAAGTCGTAATCGGCTCTTATATGCATTTTGAGAATCTGGCTCATCCTGTCGTGAGAGAGTATTACAATGCGCAGGCACTGAGCACATCGAGAGGACTCGGATTCGAAATGCGCAGGGTTGATAACAGACAGCAGCTTGAAAATGCAGCAAAAGAGCAGATTCTGACACACCTTTTTGTCGGTGCAGATGAGTATGCATCCGATCGTGACATTCTTGAAAAGATGGCTGAAAAAACGAAGATTTATCTTCTCGGAACCGCCGGGGATAAGCTTCCTGCGGATTCAAAATTAAAACTGATGGAGAAGCCGTTCTATGCATTCCCCATAGTAGCAATTATCAATTCCGAAGATGACGGGGATGCCGATGGTAAGGGTGAAATGAAGCTTTTCGGCGTGCGTGCACTTGTTGTGGATGATGAGCCGATGAATATCGTAGTTGCAAAGAGTATTTTTAAACGCTATGAAATGTCAGTGGATTCCGCATCATCCGGTCGGGAAGCAATCGATTGCTGCAGGGAAAAAGGTTACGATGTGATTTTCATGGACCATATGATGGGTGGAATGGACGGCGTGGAAGCCATGAAAAAAATCCGCTCAGACGTAAAGGGTGTCAATCACGAAACACCCATGATTGCGCTGACCGCAAATGCAATGAGTTCTGCAAAGCAGATGTTTTTATCGGAGGGATTCGACGGATTTGTTTCCAAACCCATTGAAATTGAGGAACTGGAGCGTACCATCCGTAAGGTTTTGCCGAAAAATCTGATTTCCTATGTGGAAGCGCCCGCAGCAGATTCCTCCGATGTATTTGAATTTGAAGCAGCGGATGGTTTTTCCGAAAACGAGCAATCCGGCAATGACCGGGAGAGCAGTGATTTTGCACTTGTAAAAGAAAAACTGAAAGAAAACGGAGCAAAACCGGAGGAAGCGTTGAAATTCCTTTCGGGTGATGACGAGTTATATGAAACACTCCTTAAGCAGTTTGCGCAGGGGGCCGGTGAGAGAATTGCGAAACTGAATCAGTTTTTAACGCAAAAAGATTTCAAAAATTACGAAGTTTTGATTCATTCTACCAAGAGTAATGCTAAAATGATCGGATTTATGGCATTATCCGAAGAGGCCAGACTGCTCGAAGCGGCAGCTCATGATGCGGATGAAGCTTATATAAATGCGAATCATCAAACCGCAATGGAGGAATGCAAAAATACCGCGCAGATTATCAGCTCGGTGCTTGGATTAGAGATTGATTTCTCCGAAGATTCCAAAGCAGGCGGTGAGGATGAAGTCCTGGAATTTGATGCATTGGAATTTACTCCTGCAAAAGGAGGTGATCAGTAATGTTTAAGAAAATCAATGATTACCTTTATAACGATAAACTGGATATCCGGCGCAGACTGTATACGCTCAGTGGTTTCATGACGCTGACCATTTTATTTATTCTGACGATTGAGGTTTTGATTTTTTCGAGAAACTGGCAACAGGTTGGTGCACTTGCCGGCGTCATGGTTTTGTATGCCGTGATCGGTGCGATAAATTTAAAAACAAAACGGTTAAAGACCGGAGCGATTCTTTCCAGTATTATTACCTGCTTTATTCTCTATCCGATTATTTTTATAAAAGGCGGCGGAGTGGAAGGCAGCGGGCCGATTTGGTTTATTTTTAATATTTTTATGATCAATATGGTTTTGGAGGGCGGGATAAAGATTGTTTTTTCCGTGCTGGAAATTGTGCTTACGATTGCCGGCTATGCAGTTTCCTTCTTTTACCCGGATCTTATTACCCCCGTAGAAGGCATAATGTATTATGTCATCGATATTACCACATTGCTTTTGGTTGCTTCGGATGTTGCCATAGTCATCTCGATTGAGAGCAGACTTTATCTGCAGCAGATGGAAAAAATGAAAGCCCAGGGGGAAGAAATCAAAGGCCTTGTTGCTTCTCAAAACAAATTCTTCTCCAGTATGAGCCATGAAATCCGTACTCCGATTAATACGATTATCGGCTTAAATGAAATGATTTTAAGGGAAAATATCAGCGATGAAATTGCCGAGGATGCGGTCAATATCCGATCCGCAGGCAAAATGCTTTTAAACACCATCAATGATATTCTTGACATGTCCAAGTTCCAGTCCGGTGATATGAAGCTTTTAGAGGAAGAATACGAAACCGGCAGCATGCTTTCGGATATTGTCGGGATGATGTGGCTAAGGTCAAAAGAAAAGAACCTGGAATTTCATATCAATGTTTCCCCGGACGTTCCGGCGAGGTTAAAGGGAGACGAGGTTCGTATTAAGCAGATTCTGACGAATATATTAAATAATGCCATTAAGTATACCAAAGAAGGATATGTAAAATTATCCGTGGAATGTGAGAAGAAGGAAGACCGCACTGTAAACATGATTTATACGGTCGAAGATTCCGGCATGGGAATCAAAAAAGAAGATATTCCCTATCTTTTCACGGCATTCAAACGTGTGGATGAAAGCAATACGAAGCATATTGAAGGAACGGGGCTCGGCCTTTCCATCGTAAAACAGTTTCTTGATATGATGGGTGGTAAGGTAACCGTCAATTCCGTTTATACAAAGGGCTCCACATTTGTAATCGAGATTCCTCAGAAAGCCGTGTCGGAAGAGGAAATCGGTGAATACAATTATGAAAAACGGCATAAACTGAAAAAGCGGACAGAGTATAAGAAGCATTTTGAAGCACCGGATGTAAAGCTTCTGGTAGTGGATGACAATGAATCCAATCTGTTAGTGGTTACCAAGCTTTTGCGTGATACCAAAATGCAGATTGATACCGTAAAGAATGGCAGAGAAGCGCTTGAAAAGACGCTGGATAAAGATTATAATCTGATTTTCATGGATCATCTGATGCCGGAAATGGATGGTGTGGAAGCATTCCATGCAATCCGTAATCAGGTGGGAGGGAAGAATAAAGAAACTCCGATTGTAATTCTGACCGCAAACGCCGGTGCGGAAAACCGCAAATTATATGCGACTGCCGGCTTTAATGGTTATCTGATTAAACCGGTAACAGGAGAGGATCTGGAAGCAGAGGTTTATAAACAGATTCCGAAGAATTTAATTAAGGTGCTGGATCAGACAGGTATGGAGAGCTCCGAGACGATTTCGTGGCTTGATGAAACCCACAGGAAAAGGAAGATTGTGATTACCACGGAAAGTACCTGTGATCTCCCGAAAAAACTCATTGAAAAGTATAACATCGTTGTGTTTACACATAAGGTTCAGACAGAAGACGGAATTTTCCGGGAAGGAATCGAAATCGACACGCCGGGACTGCTGCGATATATGGAGAACCCTGAAAAGGAGGTATCTGCAGTATCTCCGTCAGCAGCGGAATATGAAAGCTTCTTTGCGGGAGTTCTTGCAAATGCAAACAATGTAATCCATATTTCCTTATCTTCCGGCTTCGAAACCGGTTCTTATAAGTTAGCCACGGAAGCAGCAGGAGCATTCGATAACGTTACGGTTTTTGACAGTATGAATATGTCCTGCGGACAGGGACTGGTGGCTCTCATGGCAGCCCGTATGGCGGAGGCCGGCATGAATGTCAATGAGATTGTTGCGGGACTTGATCGGAATATATACAAAATTCATGCAAGCTTTATGCTTGACAATCTGCATTATCTGGCAAGATCCGGTCAGATTTCAAAGGGCTATGCGAAATTTATGTCCGCTCTGATGATGCGGCCGATTTCTTACATGAAGAAGGGTAAAATCGTTTCCAGGGGCATGATGATGGGCTCCAGGAAGAGAGTCTGGAAAAAGTATATCAACCAGAATCTTTCCGGTATCAAAATTGATCCGATCGTATGCTTTGTCAATCAGGTGGGGCTTACCAAGAAGGAAATGGAATGGATTCGTGAGGAAATCGAGAAAAAGCAGCAGTTTAATGCAATCTATTTTGTACAGACTTCGCCGGTTGTGGCCATCAGCTGCGGTCCCGGATCGTTCGGAATTTCTCTGGTTGAGAAAAAATAAGGGACCCGGTACACGCTCCGGTAAGGAATTTGAAAAATCATTGCAAATTGACGAGAAATTGATACAATATTATTGTGGTGTGGCAGGGGTATATTGTTTATTATCTAAAGCTGCACATTGAGGGGAATTTTGGTAAGGGAGAAAAGAAAATGGTATTTACATATGAACTTCGTATGGTAATGAAACGTCTGCTTGCGGGTGACGTGGATGCTTTTCAGGGATTCTATATCAATACCGTAAACGATATGTATTTTCATACCAAACTGGTCATCGGAAATGAAGAAGAAACCGCACGAATGATGATCAAGATTTACAAGGCGATGTTTATTCAGCTTTCCCGCCTCGATAAGCCGGAAAATACCCCCAAATGGTACAATGACATTCTGTATCAGCACTTGGTAGACTGGGTAAACGTAAACTGTGCAAATCAGTTAATCGGTGAGGAAAACGGGGAATATGACGAATACCCCGGCGTGGAAGAATATATCAGAGGAAATAATACGCTGTTGGAATCGGAAATTGCGAATCTTGCCGCAAGTTACATCAATACGCTGGACCCCGTTCACGCACTGACCGGTCTTGCGTACTTCTATGACGGATTTGATGATGAAAGTCTGGAAAAATATCTGCAGGTAAACATCGATGTAATCCGTACGCGTGTAAAATATGCAAGAAAGCAGATCAGTATCTATTCTTTGGAATTCTGCAGAGCGAATGATTATGAAAGTGCAAGAGTCGACAATAATCTGCTTTTACTGGCATATGTATTGATTTTCAACGATATCCGGCTTGATAACATCGAAGGATTGTATGCGGCAATCTGCGATGCTCTTCAGTAAAAAGCGGAATATAAAAAAACGATAATTCAACAATTGGTTGCATGCTGATAAGCCCTTATTATTGTATAATAATAAGGGCTTCATTGTGCCCGATAGAAACATTCACAGGAGAGAATATGAGTTTACGGTTTGTTTTCGGACCGGCCGGTTCCGGAAAAAGTGAATATGTACAGAATCTGTTTGTGTCGGAGGCATCACAAAACCGGGATACGGATTATCTGATGATTGTACCGGACCAGTTTACCTTAAAAACGCAGTTAATCATGACGGAGAAGAATCCGAGCGGAGGTATTCTCAATATTGATGTTTTAAGCTTTACAAGACTGACACACCGCATTTTTAAAGAGGTTGGAAGACCACAGAGGATTCCTTTAAATGATCTGGGGAAATGCCTGATCTTGCGCCGTGTAATTAACGAACATGAAGCGGATTTAAAGATTCTGAAAAAGGGAATCCATACTCCGGGATACGTGGAAGAGATTAAGTCCGTTCTTTCGGAATTTATGCAGTATGGAATCAGACCGAATGATCTTTCAAAGGATATCGAATCCATGAATATTTCCCCTGCGCTTCGGTATAAGCTGAAGGATTTTTCGGTTCTTTACAAAGCTTTTGAACAGGCACTGGAAGAAAAATACACGACCGGAGAGGAAGATTTATACTGCCTGATGGAGCGGATTCCCCGTTCCGGGCTGCTGAAAAGAAGTGTCCTGGTATTTGACGGATTTACCGGTTTTACCCCGCTTCAGATTTCCGTCATCGGAACGCTTTTGGAATATACAAAAAAGATTATTATTACCCTTCCGCTTGGTTTGGAGGAGTTTGAAAAATCTCCTCTTGGAGGCGAAAAAGCCGGCATAGAGGAACTGTTTTATTTAACAAAGAAGACGGTTCGTGATCTTAAGCATGTTGCCGGGGAAATCAATGTTCCGGTTGAGGATCCGGTTTATTTACCGGAAGTTCACCGTTTTGCCAATGCACCTTCCATCGCATATTTGGAGCGGAATCTTTTCCGGAAGCGCGAAGCGGATTATCCGGATTGCCCGAAGGAGATTCATATAAGCCGTGCGAAGGATGAAGAGCATGAATGCAGAATTTTATTAAGACAGATGTTAAAGCTTCGCAAAGAAAGAAATTACCGCTATCGGGATATGGCGGTTGTCTGCGGAAATCTGGAAGAATATAAGGATACATTGCGGGAATGCTTTGAACGATATGAAATCCCGTATTTTATGGATACCACAAAAAAGCTTACCGAGAATCCCTTTGTCAATTATTTAAGGGCGCTTCTTTCGGTGGTGATTGACGATTATTCCTACCGTGACTGTTTTATTTTACTCAAAAGTGCATTTTCCGGATTTGACCGGGAGGATGTGGATTTTCTGGATAATTATATCCTTGCGAAAAAAATCCGCGGCAGAGGCATGTGGCAGAAAGAATTTACATCTCTTACCAGAGAGATGAACAGAAGCATTTCCGGCCTGAAGGGGGAGGAAAAGACTGCAAAGAGAAAAGAAATCCTGAATCGGTTAAATGTACTTCGAAGCCGCTTCGTATCCATGCTCGATCCGCTTCAGAACCGGAAGGATCAAAAGAGTGTTACCGCTGCGGAGTGGATGAGGGCCATTTATGAAATCTTAACGGTCTGTGAGGCGGAGAATAAACTGTCTGTCATGGCGGAAGATTTTTCCGAAGAAGGAGCTCCGGAAAAGGAACTGGAATATTCGCAAACCTTTGAGAAGGTAATGGGGCTTTTTGATCAGGTGGTTTCCTTAATCGGAGAAGAAGAGATTTCATTGGAAGAGCTTTCGGAGGTGCTGGATACCGGATACGGGGAAATCCGGATCGGAACGGTACCGATGAGTGTTGAAATACTTCCTGTCTGCGATCTGATTCGAAGCAGATTCGGAAATATCAAAGCGCTCTTCTTCCTGGGGATGAATGAAGGAAATATACCTTCGGGCGGTGCCGGAGGAGGACTTTTATCCGATCTTGACCGAAGTATTTTAGGAGACCAGGGGATGGAACTGGCTCCAAACCGTGCAATGGAAGGGTTTGCGGAGCAGCTTTATTTGTATCAGATTTTATCCAAGCCGTCAGAGGAACTGTTTATTTCGTTTCTTTGCGTGACCGAAACCGGTTGCAGTAAAAAGCCGTCCTATTTTATCGGGGAATTAAAAAAATTATATCCCGCACTTGAAATCCGGGATGAGGTTTCCAATCTCAAATCAGTTGATTTAAAAGACGGGCAGGATACGCTTTATAAGCATAATATTCTCTCAAAGGAGGATCTGCTTCGGGAATTTACCGATTATTTAGGGAATGCGGTAAGCGGAATATTAAGTGATGAAGAAATCGGCTATACGGAGTATCTGTATGCAAATCTGAAAGCGGATGAAAGCATGCAGGAAAGACTTTCGGAAATCTGTGACAATGCTTTTAAAAAATACACATCCGATCCGCTTTCCGAAGAACTTGCAAAGAGTCTTTACGGGAATGCGCTGGAATGTTCCGTATCATCCTTGGAGCGTTTTGCGGGCTGTGCCTATGCACATTTTCTCGATTACGGACTGAATCTGCAGGAGAGAGAAACGGCAGAGATTGATTCGAAGGATCTCGGAAACGTTACGCATAATGCACTGGAAGCATTCGGAAAATTCTGTCAGGAAAATCATGAGGATTTTGCAGCACTGTCGGTGGAAAAGACGGAAAGCATTATTGATGATATTACGGATTTGCTTTTAAAGGAATATGAAGAAGGGTATCTTCTGGAAATCGGTGAAAGGCCTTATTTGGCCGGACAGATGAAGCGTATTCTGAAGCGTTCGGTTCATCTGTTAAAAAACCAGTTAAAGCAGGGAGATTATGTTCCGGTAGCATTTGAAGAGCAGTTTATCCGCCTTCTTTCGGGCGGGGATGTGAAATTAAAAGGACGAATCGACCGTATCGATGTATGCGAAACGGATACGGTATCCTATGTGAAAATCGTGGATTACAAGTCCGGCGACAAGGATTTTGAGGAAACCCTTTTCCATGCGGGTGTACAGCTTCAGACGGTGGTCTATTTAAGTGAGGCAATAAAGAAATTTCAAAAGCAGTATCCGGAACGGACCTTTAAACCCGGAGCAATGTTTTATTTCAGAATGCAGGATCCGTTTTTGGAAACGACACTCGAAGATCAGGACCGGATAGAAAAAGAGAGAAATATAAAACTTCGTCCAACGGGAATTTTTTCCAAAGAAGAGGAAAATCTTTCGCATCTTGAGAATAACCGCTCCGAAGGAAAAAGCGAGGTCATTCCGGCGAGTTATAAAGCGGATTTAAACATCAGTAAACAGGGAGGAAAGGCCGCGCACGAAGAGTCGGAGCTTATGGATTTTATGAAGGAAGCGGACGAAAGCGTGGAAAAGCTTTCCGGGGAAATACTTTCCGGAGTCATCAAGGCCAGCCCCCTGGTTTATAAAAAATACGATGCCTGCAAATTCTGTAAATATAAGACGGCATGCGGGTTTGATGCAAAGCTTTACGGTTATGAAAAGCGTGTTCCCAAGGGAGAGGAAGAGGCTTCGGATAATTACGATGATGACGATGGTGACGATAACTGACAGGGATTTTTAAAATGGGAAAAGTTGAATTTACACCGGCCCAGAAGAGGGTAATCGGGATAAGAAATAAAAATGTTTTAGTTTCGGCAGCGGCAGGAAGCGGGAAAACAGCGGTTTTGACGGCCAGAATCGTGGACCGGATCTGCGACAAGGATCATCCGGTCTCGATAGACCGTCTGCTGATTGTGACCTTTACCGAGGCAGCCGCAAATGAAATGCGTGAAAAAATCGTAGCGGCTATCGGGAAAAGAATGAGGGAAGAGCTCGGAAATGAGTTTTTAAAAAAGCAGTATACGCTGGCGCATTCCGCCCTGATTATGACGGTACACGGATTCTGTCTGTTTTTAATCCGCAATCATTTTGACCAAATCGGAATCGATCCGTCCTTTCGTGTCGGCTCTCCGGAGGAGGTAAAAATTCTTTTGGAGGATGCTTTGGATGAAGCAATTCTGAAGCTTCAAAAGGATTTCCCGGAGGAATATGAAAGACTGCAGGCACATTTCGACTGCGGTTTTTCCGATGACAGAATCAAAGTATTGCTTCGGAAGCTTTTTGAAGTGGTATCCGGAAGTCCGTTCCCGAAGCAGTGGTTTTTACGGATGAATGAAACCTTAAAAGAATTTGAGAAAGACCCTGAAAACAGCGATGTATACGGATTTGCATATGAGTATGAGACCGAAATTCTGAAAGATCTTTTATCGGATATGAACCGGGCACTTTTCCTTGCAAGGGAAGACAGCGGCCCTTCGAAGTATATTCCGGTATTTGAAAAAGAGAAAGCAGTTGTTCATAATCTTCTTTCCAAAAGCAGCATCCGCGAAAGAAGTGCGCTTTATCAAACGCTTTCCTTTGACCGGATTCCGACCGTAAAGGATACGGATCCGAATATCATTCCGCAGTTGAAAAAAGAAGCAAAGGATCTTCGTGATTCCTGGAAGGAAGCCCTTACAGGATTGCAAAAATCGTTGTATTTATTTCCGGTGGATACTGCCGTTTCGGATGATTTGGAAAACGTAAGGACGTTGTTAATATTACTGCGCTTGGAAGAAATTCTCTATTCGATTTTTGAACAAAAGAAGAGACGAAAGAATCTGATTGATTTTTCGGACATGGAGCATTTTGCCCTTCAGATTCTGTTAAAGGAAGAAGACGGAGTGTATGTTCCGAGTGATGTTGCGCTTTCTTACCGGGAGTTTTTTGAAGAGGTCATGGTCGATGAATACCAGGACAGCAATTTTATTCAGGAGACGCTTTTAAATGCGGTATCCAGGATAGATGAAACGTGCGGAAACCGTTTTATGGTAGGGGATGTCAAGCAGAGTATTTATCGTTTCCGTCAGGCGAAGCCGGAGATTTTCCGGAATAAATTCGATATCTATACGAAGGTGGATTTATCCGCGGAAAAGGACCCGGAGGAAAGGGATGTAAGAATCGATCTGTCAAAGAATTTCAGAAGCAGGGCGGAGGTTTTAGACAGTGTCAATCATGTTTTCGAAGATACCATGCATCGTTCGGTCGGGGAGATTGAATATGATGCCGATGCAAAACTGTATCTTGGCGCATCCTATCCGGTGACGGAACAAGGGCATAACCGTACGGAGCTTTTCGTGCTTCCGAGGGAAGACTGGGGAGAGTATGAATTAAAGGGAGATATTAACCAGGAGGCAGTTACCTGCGGAAGCAGAATCCGTAAAATGGTGGAAGAAGGCTTTTTGGTAACGGATAAAAATCCGGATACCGATGAAGTATTCCTTCGGCCCGTTAAGTATTCCGATATCATCATTCTTCTTAAGAAAACCGCAGGAAAAGTGGAAAAAATAAAAGCCGTTTTGGAAGAAATGGGAATTCCCGCAGTGGTTTTATCCAAGGAGGGGTATTTTGCCACACCGGAAATTCTTCTGATGACGGATTTCATTTCCATAATCGATAATCCGAGACAGGATATTCCTCTGCTTGGAGTAATGCATTCCTTTATCGGGGGATTTGCGGAATCGGAGCTTGCAAAGATCAAGTGTCCCGTGAAAGGAAAGAAGGAGCTTTTATATGATGCATTAAAGGACTACGTAAAAGACGGAAAAGAGGAAGTACTCCGTAAAAAAACGGAAGCATTTTTGAATAAATTAAATGCATACCGTACCTGCAGCGACCGCATGGGTGTGTA
>CACZRH010000180.1 GCA_902783455.1 uncultured Lachnospiraceae bacterium
AGAGAATCAGTAAAGATTCTGAATTGGCTCTTGCATTAACAAAAATACTGTGTTATCATATGAAAGTTGCATTAAGTAAAGAGATGGTCCGCTGTACCTTTTGGTTTCAAGAACATCCGATGAAATAAGGAGGCAAAGAAATGAGCGAAATTATCAAAGAGCTCGAAAAAGAGCAGTTAAAAGAAGAAGTGCCCCAGTTTAATGTCGGCGATACCGTTAAGGTTCACGGACGTATTAAAGAGGGTAACAGAGAAAGAATTCAGATTTTTGAAGGAACCGTCATTAAGGTTCAGGGTGGTTCCAACCGCCAGACTTTCACCGTAAGAAAAACATCCAACGGTGTCGGCGTTGAAAAGACCTGGCCGATTCATTCTCCCAACGTAGTAAATGTTGAAGTTGTTCGTCGTGGTAAAGTAAGAAGAGCAAAATTAAATTACTTAAGAGAAAGAGTTGGTAAGAAAGCAAAAGTTAAAGAGAAAGTAAATGCTTAATATCATCTGAAACAATATCTGAAATGAAAAGATTTTCCCGGAAACAATATGTTTCCGGGATTATTTTTATTTTTTTATATTTTTTCAATTTGTTGGACATCTGATGGACAGGCAATATTATAATGCCTGTATACGATGTAAATATATGGATTAATACTGCATCGTAAAGGATAAACAAAATAACCGGAAAGCTAAGATTTTATTAAAAAAGGAGTAAAGACATGCCACTTACACCGAATGAATATCATAATCTGGAAGCAATTAATCCTGAGGACAGAGAAGCCCTCATTTCGTTTAAGGAAGATTTGCAGCTTCTTGCAACTAATTTTCCGAAAGAACCGGAATTTCAGAAGCAGTTAAGAAGTTTTGCGGATGCAATCACACCGGTTATGCTTCCGATTTCTTCAAAAAACTCAAGCGAAAAGGTTGGAAAAGCAATTACAACACTGAATGGATTTCAGAATTTCTTAATGCAGGAAAAGGACGGCGTTTCGAATTATCAGAGAATCCTGGATGAAAATCTCAAGGGAAAATCAAATCTTGATAAATATAATTTGGATAATTGCCTTTTGATTTTAAAGGACCGTTTAAAGCTTGAGTTAGATCTCGGCGCAATTCATGCTTCTCTGAAAAATGCTGATGAAATTCAGGTTGATGATCCCAGGGCTTCGCTGGCTTTTGATAATGATCATGAAATCGTGCATAATAACATTCTCATCGGAAATGAGAATATTATTGATATTGTGGATGAAGAAAAGAAACCGGAAGCAGTTGATGCCGAGCATTTTTTAAGTGATGTCTGCGGAAAGAACAATTTTACATCTTTAGATGACAGATATAATAAACCGGTTAAGAATTTGATGGCAGAACTTCGTAAAGCGAAGGAGCATTTCCAGGATATTGTTGATGATGCGGAAAGTACTCACCGGAATCTGGATTCCGAGGAAGTAAAAGAAGCCAGAGTTATAGCGGATGGATTAAAGAAATATTATGATGAGATTAAAACTCTTCAGGAATATAACTATAACGGAGACAAAGATGATTTAGAAGGTATTGCCCGTAGTATAAATACAGTACATGATTTATCCGACTTCTTAAAGGACGGAGAAAAAAGAACCCATTTTCAGGCTATTAAGGATGCCAAAACCAAAAAGGGTACGCCGGCTGTTGATATTAATAAAATCAAAAGAGGAATTGACAATCTCGAAAATACGATGCATTTCGGTATGAGTTCCGAAGAAATCGAAAATGCACGTCCGAAAGCGGAAATCAATTTAGACGGATTGGATGATTTGGGCTTTGGTGAACCGAAAAACGAAGTTGTTAAGGCAAAATCGGCTAACAAAAAATCGAATAATAATATTCTGATTGAAGAGAATAAGGATGCCGTTGAATGGCTGGAACAGTGGAAAGCAAAATTCAATGACAAATCCATCCGAAGAGAGAATGGCTATCCTGCAAAGCAGTTTGCCCGGATTATGGCAGCGCGTTATCTTGCAGAATCCGAAATCGGAAGTGCCGATAAGCTTTACGGAAAGAAGATGACCTTAAAGCAGATTGATCAAAAAGCAAAGGAGTTGCTTGATAATAACGCATATTTCAAGGATTTTATCGAAAAGATATCAATGCCCGGAAAAGCAAGACAGACTGCCGAGTCCTGTGCAGCTTCCGGCCATGGCGGCGGTCTGGACAAAATGTTT
Source organism: uncultured Lachnospiraceae bacterium (assembly GCA_902783455.1). Classification (GTDB taxonomy): domain Bacteria; phylum Bacillota; class Clostridia; order Lachnospirales; family Lachnospiraceae; genus UBA3766. The sequence continues at coordinate 2,192 of CACZRH010000180.1, forward strand.
ATTCATTTTTTAAACAAAAAACCGGCAGGAGAGCTTGAAAACGATCCGCTTATCCAACGCTATATGCCGACAGTAAAGGACCGTATCGAAGAGCTTCAAAAGCAGGCGGCAGCGAAGAGAGACAGGCATATAATGCCTTATACGGAATTGGCGGAAATTCTGACACTTCGTAATATGATTGACGCGGAGCGTGGTGAGAAAAGTTCTTTGAACAAACAGATTCCAACCGCTAAGGATGATGTGAAAAAGCTGAACGAAACCGTAAAAGCACTTGCTGCATTACCAAATTTCCAGAGAATTGTGGAAGACAGAGTCGTTCTTGAAAGAATTACAAAGGGCCACGGCGGTAAGATGATAGATCGTATGCGTGAACTCAACAGGTCTGACATGGTAAATGAGGGACAGCAGTTCTTTACAGACGATCAAAAAGCAATTGGTTACGGAACATACGGTTCCAGAATGAAAGCCAATAAAGAGACCGCAGAAGCATTGAAGAATAAAATTACCAATGAATATGATACCATGGACGGTAATAAACGTCATGAAATTCGTCAGCAGGTACTGGAACTGATTGCACAGCAGGAAACACTGGTTAAATTGTCAGCCCGCTTAGAGGATGGTTTAAATCAGAATATTGAGTGGGGAAAAGTAAACGAACAGACGAAAAAAATTGTTGAAAATAACGATTTTAAAGCTGCCATGATTCCGGCGGTCGGTAAAGATAATATCCTGAAAGCTCTTAATATCGTAGCGGATCATGAACCGAGTCAGGTACCGGAAGTAGTTGCAAGAGAAGTCGGACATTATAAGCGGAAATTAAGCCACGAAAAGCTTGAAGAAAAGAATGCCGCAAAGAAAAAACCGCAGGTTCAGAACGCTGATAACAACAAGATTGAAGGTGCGGAAGGCAACGACCTGGAAGAGCAGGTACAGAATTTTAAGAAGAACTTAGAAAAAGGAAAATTTAAAATGGGTTAAAAATTTTATATTGATATGTGTGGAACGGGCAGGTTAAACCTGCCCGTTTTAATTCTCTGAACGGGCAAGTTAAAACCTGCCTGTTTTAATTCTCTGAACGGGCAGGTTTTGCTTGCCCGTTTTCCTTGCAAGAAAGGTAATTTTTTAGTATAATATATTGGTTAAATTTTGTGTAAAAAATGACACAATAACCCCGTCACCATGTGTCATTTTGCAAATAAATGACACAACAACCCCGTCACCTTGTGTCATTTTGTTGAAGGAGGAAGATAAATGAAAAAAAATAAGCTTTTTGGAAAAGTATTATGCGTAGCGCTTGCAGGAGCTATGGTATTTTCTCTTACTTCCTGTAAAAAAGGCGGCACGACAACTTCTGCCGGAAATACTTCCGGTCTGGTTGCGCAGGCTGCAGATGTTTCTGCCTCGAAAGAAGCGGTATTTCGTTTCGACACAAAAATCGATTTGCCGATTGATCCGTCCTCAATTCTGGTAAACGGGGATCAGATTCTTTATTTTGTTCAATATTATGAGCCGGATTATTATCCGGAGGATATGGAACCGGAGATTCCTGAAAATGATATGGAATCCGATTCTGAAATTGAAAATGCTGAAGAAGCTGACAATACCGATGAAACGGTTGATACCGACGGCGAAACGACGGATACTGATGGCGAAGTTGTTGAGGATGATGTAATTGAAAGTTCAGAGGAAGAGATTCCTTTTGATGCCGGGCAAAATATAAATTATTATCACTGCGCATGGGTGATCGGTGATAAAAGTGGAAATGTCGGGGATTTGACTGTATATGAAGGGACTTACTCCGGAGACAAATCGGTTTCCATTGAATCTTATGCATTTACATCCGACGGAAATATTACACTTATTGTAAGCGAATTTGATTTTGAGAAGTCTGCCAATACCTATTATGCGATTAAGGTCTCAACGGACGGAAAAGAACTTGCGAGACAGGAATTGAATATTCCGAAAACCGCAAATGTGGAAGCTGTAAGAATGGCAGAGGACGGTACGATTTGCATTTGTGCAGATCATAAAATTCAGATTCTGGATGCGAATTTAAAAATGACATCTGAAGTTTCCGCTGACAGAATAAACAGTTTTCTTAATTTTATATCAACGGGAAGCGGAAAATATTATGTTTCTTATTTTACCGCTGATTATGACATTGAACTTTGTGAGATTCTTTTGACCGAAAGACGTCTTGGCAACGGGATTGCCTTCCCCGGTCTTACACCCTCCGGATTCAGGAGTTGTACCGGTCATGATTTCTGTGCCCGCAACGAATCCGGTATTAGCGTAATCGATATCAAAAACGATACACCTGAAATCAAAATGATTTTCAGTTATATTGATTCCGATATTTCCGGTTATTCCGTTAATTTATCAGCAATACTTGATGATGAAACCGTAATTCTGATCATGGATTCAACTTCCGGTGACACCGGAATCTATAAAAGAGTTCCTCCCGAAGAGGTAAAGGATAAAAAGATTATTACTCTCGGTTCCATCTATTCCGTACCTTATGATATTCAGAAAAGAGTTCTGGAATATAACAAACAGAGCGATACCTACAAAATCCGTCTTGTAAATTATGAGCAGTATTATGATCCGGAAGATAATTTTGCGGCGGAAAAACAGTTTAGAAATGATATTCTTTCCAAAGCCGGTCCGGATATCATTATGACCTCAAATATGATAAATCCCGGAATATATGCAAGTAAGGGCGTGTTTGCGGATATGTACCCGTATTTTGAGCAAAACGGTATTAACAAAGAGGATTACCTTCAGAATATTCTGGATGCCGGAAGCTATGACGGCAGCTTATATATTCTTATGCCGCAGTTTTCCATCGAATATGTTGCCGTAAAAGAATCCATTCTTGGTGGAAGGGAAGGATTTTCCATGAAGGAATTCATGGATTTGGAAGAACAGTATAACTGTAAAGGAAGCGGATTTTACTCTCAGGATCGGGATACGCTTCTTACAGCCGCCCTTGTATTTACGGCGAACAGCTACTATGACACCACTACGGGCGAATGCGATTTCGAATCCGAAGACTTTATCAATACTTTGAAATGGTTAAAAGAGTATCCGGAGAAAGTAGAAGAAGAAGACAGCTATATGCAGAGCTTTGCAAATCAGGAAATGGCTCTTCACAAAAATGAAGCACTTGCTCAGCTGCTTTATTTATACAATCTTCGCGATTTCAATGAGACCGAGCAGGTTAACTTTGGGGATAATGTTGCTTTAGTCGGTTTCCCCGGTGCTGACAATCCCGGTTCCGGTGTCATTATGGCAGATATGGGATTTGCGATTTCCGCACTTGGAGATAACCAGGAAGCAGCCTTTGATTTTATCAAATATTATTTATCCGAAGAATATCAGATGCCTGCAGAAGATTTGTCTCAGACATGGTCGTTCCCTATTTTGAAAACCGCTTTGGATAAAAAAATCGAAATTGAAACAGCCGAACCTTTTGAATACGATGAAAAGACCAAAAAGAAAACGCCCTATAAAGAACGCGCATATTCTTATGCAAAGGGTGATGATATTGAGGTTCAGCCTCTTTCAGCGGATCATGCACAAAAGGTTAAGAAATTTATCAGTTCTTCCACTTATTTTACCAACTATGATCAGAAAATAATCGATATCATCAAGGAAGAAGCTGCTCCTTTCTTTAATAATCAAAAGAGCGCGGAAGATGTTGCAAAGATTATCCAAAGCCGCGTAAGCATTTATGTAAGGGAAAATCAATAAATAAAAGGAATCAGAATGGCGGATATCGGTTTTCGAAAAAAAAGAGGGCTGAAATTTTATCAGAAAAAAATCCAAATTAAGAAGGGATTGTTTCGAAATATAATCGAATATATCCTGATTATTCTGATTACCGCATTTATTGCTTATGTACTGGTAAGATTTCTCGGGATGAAAACGGTTGTTGTCGGAAGCAGTATGGAGCCTGTGCTTCATAATTCGCAGGAAGTTTTTGTTGACCGGCTGATTACCGTGATTCGAAATCCTTCCCGTGGAGATGTCATTGCTTTTTTGCCGAAAGGAAATGACAAGACGCATTATTATATCAAACGTGTCATAGGTCTTCCCGGTGAAACTATACAGATTAAAGGCGGGAGAGTCTATATTGACGGACGTTTATATGACGATCCGTACGGAGATGACATGATTATGGATCCCGGCCTTGCGGCAAATGAATTTGTGCTGGAAGCCGAAGAATTCTTCGTTTTGGGAGATAATCGTAATTCCTCAGAGGATTCCAGATCCGGCAATATCGGTGCGGTAAAAAAAGAGGATATTTACGGCAAAGTATGGTATAAAAAGAAGTTCGTCGATCAAAAGGGCGGATTTTTGAAAAAATAAGGATTTAAGGGATTTTATGAATATTCAATGGTATCCGGGTCATATGACCAAAGCGGTTCGTATGATGGAAGAAAATATGAAATTAATCGATCTTGTCATCGAAATCCTGGATGCCAGAATCCCTGTATCTTCCCGCAATCCGGATATTGACCGTCTTGCGAAGAATAAAATGCGTATGATTGTCTTAAATAAGGCAGATCTAGCGAATGATACCGTGAATAAAGAATGGGTGAAGTATTACGAAAGCCTTGGAATTACCGCTGTATTGTATAATTCCAAAAGCAGGGACGGAATGAATGCTTTATTAAATGCTATTCGCGAAACCTGTAAGGAAAAAACTGAACGTGACCGCAGACGCGGAATTAAAAACCGTACCGTAAAAGCCATGATTGTCGGCATTCCGAATGTCGGAAAATCAACCTTTATCAACAATCTGGCGAAAAGAAATGCGGCCGTAGTTGGAAACAAGCCCGGTGTCACCAAGGGAAAACAGTGGATTCATATCAGTAATGAGCTTGATTTGCTGGATACGCCGGGGATTTTATGGCCGAAATTTGATGATCAGAAAATCGGACTTCATATCGGTTTTATCGGTTCCATTAATGATGAGATTCTGCTTTCCGAGGAACTATCTTATGAATTGATTCGCGCCCTTGTAATGATTTCGCCTGAAATTTTAACGGAACGATACGGAATTGATTCCACGGATGCCGCTTCCGACGAAGAAATTAGTGATTCGCAATGTGCCGATTGGCTTTCTCGTATTGCAATTGTTCGTAAGTGCTTTAAAAAGGGCGATGAACCGGATTTAAAAAAGACTGCAGATCTGCTTCTGGATGATTTCAGGAGTGGAAAGCTCGGCCGGATATCGTTGGAGAGACCGGAACAAGCCGGATAATTTATTTTGGTATAGAGAATAAATATAATCAGAGAGAATTTTGAGAATTTGAGATATAGAAAAAAGGAGATTAAAAGTGAGTAGCGAAGAAAATCTTACTGAGGATTTCGAAGAAATTCAGGAAGAGAATGAAGAAGTTTTAAATGAAGCGGATACTAACAGCGAAAATGACCGTGAAAATGAAATGAAAGCGGAAAAGAAATCCGGTAAAAAAGGCGATTCAGAAGATAAAAAAGAAGACAAACCGTTATGGAAAGATATTCTGGAGTTGTTTTTCTATTTTATAGCCGTATTCGTGATTTCCATTCTGATTGTAACGTTTGTTGCGCAAAGAACAGTGGTTGACGGATCTTCCATGAGCCCGACTTTGTCCGATAAGGATAATCTGATTGTAGATAAAATTTCGTATCGTTTTTCCGATCCGAAACGATTTGATGTAGTTGTATTTCCTTATCAGCACGCCAAGAGAACCTATTATATCAAGCGAATCATCGGACTTCCCGGTGAAGAGGTGTATATTGATCAGGAAGGAACAATCTATATAAACGGTAATGTTTTGGATGAAGATTACGGCGCAGAGGTGATTCTGAATGCCGGAAGAGCGGATGAACCGATTCTGCTGGCAGATGACGAGTATTTTGTAATGGGCGATAACCGAAACAACTCATCAGACAGCCGCGATTATATGGTCGGCAACATCAACCGGAAAGATTTAATCGGAAAGGCATGGGTTCGTATCTATCCGTTTAATAAAATCGGTATTGTAAAACACGGTGAAGAAGAAAAATGACACAACAACCCCGTCACTTAGTGTCAAAAGGCAGAAATATGCAAAGTATCAGTGATATTACAAAAAAATATAAGCAGGCAGGAAGTATTGAAGAATATCAGGCGTTTATAGAAGCGTATTCTTCCGATGCAAGAAGCGGTGTACAGAAGCTGATTCTTTCCGCAAAAAAACAAATCGAAGCTGTTGAAAAAGAAATGCAGCGGATCGAAAACATGAAAGAATATGAGCGGAAATATGAAAGCGCCGGTTTTATTTGCGGGATTGACGAGGTCGGCAGAGGACCGCTTGCGGGCCCGGTATATGCGGCTGCAGTTATTCTTCCGAAGGACTGTAAAATCTTATATTTAAATGATTCCAAACAGTTAAGTGCAAAAAAACGTGAAGAATTATATGATGTAATCATGCGGGAAGCCATAAGCGTCGGAATCGGTTACCGCTCCCCGGAGCGGATTGATGAGATTAATATTCTGCAGGCCACTTTTGAGGCCATGAAAGACGCAATAAGCGCCTTAAATGTCACGCCTGCTATCTTATTAAACGATGCGGTTACTATCCCCGGAATTGACATCACACAGGTTCCTATCATAAAAGGAGACGCCAAGAGCGTATCGATTGCGGCAGCAAGTATTGTTGCGAAGGTAACCAGGGACCGTCTGATGGAAGAATACGATGCCAAATATCCCGAATACGGTTTTGCAACTAATAAGGGCTACGGCAGCGCTTCACATATCGAAGCATTGAAAAAATACGGGCCCTGTGAAATACACAGAAGATCGTTTATCGGGAATTTTATCTAAACGAGAATTATTACAAAAAAGTATTACAATAAACGCAGTGTAATAAGCATTATAAAATACAAAAAGACACTGTTAATTAGCAATACCAAAAGGAGTAACAGAACGAATAAAAGAAGTATCGGAACCGAATATGAGAAGAAAGCGGAAGCTTTTTTGAAGCAGTATGATGTTCGTATTGTGGAACGTAACTTTCGAAACCGTTTCGGAGAAATTGATTTAATCGGTTATGACGGAGAATTTCTTGTGTTTTTCGAAGTGAAATACCGTACGACAACGCAAGCCGGATACGGAGAGGATGCTGTGAATGCAAAAAAGAGACATACGATTTGCAAGGTTTCGGATTATTACAGGGTATTAAACGGAATCGGAGATTTTACACCGATCCGGTACGATGTAATCGCAATAAAAGGCGATGAAGTTAAATGGATTAAAGATGCATTTGCTTATTGCTGATCCAAAAGACTTTTCGTAAAGAACCTATGAAATTAATAAATTCTGACATGGGTGCCCCGGTCAGAGATAAAGGAGATACATAAATGACTATTTTTGATGAATTACAGGCAAGAGGATTACTTGCACAGTTTACGGATGAAGATGCCGTAAAAGAATTGATTAACGGCGGAAAAGCGACATTTTATATCGGATTTGATCCGACTGCGGACAGCCTGCATGTCGGCCATTTTATGGCGCTTTGCCTGATGAAAAGACTGCAGATGGCCGGGAACAAGCCGATTGCTTTAGTCGGTGGCGGTACTGCAATGATTGGAGACCCGACAGGTAGAACCGATCTTCGTAAAATGATGACCACGGAAACCATCGATCATAACTGTGAATGCTTTAAAAAGCAGATGAGCCGTTTTATCGAATTCGGAGAAGGAAAGGCCAGAATGGTAAATAACGCAAACTGGCTCAGAGATTTAAATTACATCGAATTCATTCGCGATATCGGTGCATGCTTCAAGGTAAATAACATGCTTCGTGCGGAATGCTATAAGCAGAGACTTGCAAGTGAGGACGGATTAAGCTTCCTTGAATTTAATTATATGCTGATGCAAAGCTACGATTTCCTGAAATTATACGAAGAATACGGTTGTAATCTGCAGTTCGGCGGTGATGACCAGTGGTCAAACATGCTCGGTGGACGCGAACTGATTCATAAAAAGCTTGGAAAAGACGATGCACATGCCATGACAATCACATTGCTTTTAAATTCCGAAGGCAAGAAAATGGGTAAAACCGCAAACGGAGCGGTATGGCTTGACGCTAATAAAACCTCCCCGTACGAATTCTATCAGTACTGGAGAAATGTTGATGATAAGGATGTTTTAAACTGCATCCGCATGCTGACATTCCTCCCTGTGGAAGAGATTAATCTGATGAACTCCTGGGAAGGCAGCAAATTAAACGAAGCAAAGGATATTCTGGCATATGAGTTGACAAGTTTGGTTCACGGAAGCGAAGAAGCAGGCAAAGCAAAAGAAGCTTCCTTAGCGCTTTTCGGAGGCGGTGCAAACAATGAAAACATGCCGAAATGCGAGCTTGGTGCGGATGATTTTAAAGAGGACAAAATCGATTTGATGGGCATTTTAGTTAAAGCAGGAATGGCAACCTCCAGATCCGATGCAAGACGTGCCATTGAACAGGGCGGTGTAACCGTAAATGACGAAAAGATTACGGACGTATATACCACATACGAAAAAGAATTTATCGGAAACACGGAAATGATTGTCCGCAAAGGCAAGAAAAACTTCAAGAAAATTGTTTTGCTGTAAATGATTATATGATTTGCAGAATAATCGCTTAAGCTTCTGTAAAATGTTTTGTAAGCGTTTTTATAAGGCATTTAGAAAGAAAATTTATGAAGAAACACGTAATTGACCGCATTCTTCCCGGCAGTATCGCGGAGGAATGCGGTTTTGAAAAAGGAGACAAGCTCCTTTCCATTAACGGCAATGAAATTGAGGATACCTTTGATTACCAGTATTTGATTTCGGATGAATTTTTGGTATTGGAAGTGGAATCCAGGCAGGGCGAAGTGGTGGAACTGGAGATTGAAAAAGACGCAGAAGAGGATCTGGGTCTTGTTTTCGAGAACTCCTTTATGGATGATTACAGAAGCTGTAAAAATAAGTGTATATTCTGCTTTATTGATCAGATGCCTCCCGGTATGCGGGAGACTTTGTATTTTAAGGATGACGATACCAGATTGTCCTTCCTGCAGGGAAATTACGTTACATTAACGAATTTAAGCGATAAAGACATGGAAAAAATAATCCGATACCGGATGGAACCGATTAACATTTCCTTCCAGACCATGAACCCGGAATTGCGCTGTAAAATGTTAAATAACCGTTTTGCCGGAGATGCATTGAAAAAAGCAAAGCAGCTTTATGATGCCGGAATCGAAATGAACGGGCAAATTGTATTGTGCAGGTCGGTCAATGACGGGGACGAATTGGAATATTCCATAAGTGAACTTTATCGATATACCCCCGTGTTGAGGAGTGTATCCGTTGTTCCGGTCGGGTTGTCCAAATACCGGGAAGGATTATATCCGTTGGAGCCTTTTGAACAAAAAGATGCCTGTGATGTAATTGACCGTATCGAACGATGGCAGAAAAAAGCCTTCAAAGAAAAAGGAATCCATTTTGTACATGCTTCGGATGAGTGGTATTTACTGGCCGGACGGGAACTCCCGGAAGAAGATCGATATGATGGCTACCTGCAGTTAGAGAATGGTGTAGGGATGGTTCGCAACTTTTTGGAAGAATTCCATTCAGGACTATATGATGTGGTTAATCAGAATAGTCAATCAATATCTTGCGATTCCGGCATTGCCAGTCATGAACTCAATAAGTCAATAACCATTTCGATCGCAACAGGCAGACTCTTCGGTCCGATTCTTGAAAGCAGCTGCAGGGAATTTGAAAAAGCATTTCCGAAAATCAAAATCAATGTCTATATTATTCGCAACGATTTTTTCGGAGAACGGATCACGGTTGCGGGCCTTATTACCGGGCAGGATCTGATTGCCCAGCTGAAAGGAAAAGAGATTGGAAAAGTGCTTCTGATTCCGGATACCATGCTTCGGTTTGAAGAAGAGGTTTTTCTTGACGACATCACGGTTTCACAAGTTGAATCGGCTTTACATTGTATGGTAGATATAGTAAAATCTAGTGGTGATGAATTGATAAAAAAAGTATTGAAATATATAGGTTAGAAACATGAAAAAGAAAGGCAGACCGATTGTTGCCGTTGTCGGACGACCGAATGTGGGAAAATCCACTTTGTTTAATGTATTGGCCGGTGAACGGATTTCAATCGTAAAAGACACTCCGGGAATTACGAGAGACCGCATTTATGCGGATGTCGAGTGGCTTAATTATAAATTTACATTAATCGATACCGGCGGAATCGAGCCGGATTCAAAAGACGTCATTCTTTCACAGATGCGGGAACAGGCTGAAATTGCCATTGCAACTGCCGATGTGATTATTTTTCTGGTTGATGTGAAGCAGGGGCTTGTAGATGCGGACACGCATGTCTGCAACATGCTTCGGAAAAGCAGAAAACCTGTTGTTCTTGCTGTGAACAAGGTAGATAATCCGGCAAAGCAGATGGCTGAGGTTTATGAATTTTATAATCTCGGAATTGGTGAACCGTTTGCAATTTCCGCTGCCAACCGGCTTGGACTCGGAGAACTGCTGGATGCCGTGATTGATTATTTCCCCGAAGGGGCTGAAACCGAAGAGGAAGACGAGCGTCCGAAGGTTGCAATCGTCGGAAAACCGAACGTCGGAAAGTCTTCGATTATCAATAAACTAATCGGTGAAAACAGAGTAATCGTTTCGGATATAGCAGGAACAACAAGAGATGCTGTCGACACCGAAGTAACTTATAACAAAAAACAATATGTTTTGATTGATACGGCCGGTCTTCGCAGAAAAAACAAAATCAAAGAAGAGCTGGAGCGTTATATGTTTGTCCGCACGGTTGCTGCAGTCGAACGTGCGGATGTTGTGGTGCTTGTAATCGATGCCGAGGAAGGCGTTACGGAGCAGGATGCAAAAATCGCAGGCGTAGCACACGAACGCGGAAAGGGCATGATTATTGCCGTGAATAAATGGGATGCCGTTGAAAAAAACGACAAAACCATGAATGAATTTTCCGGAAAGGTTCGTGATACATTATCGTTTATGCCTTATGCAGAAATGCTTTTTGTATCTGCGAAAACAGGACAGCGTCTGCCGAAGCTTTTCGAAACCATTGACATGGTTATGGAAAATCATGCACTTCGTGTTCAGACAGGTGTTTTAAATGAAATTATGACAGAAGCGGTAGCGATGCAGCAGCCGCCTACGGACAAGGGCAAGAGGCTGAAACTGTTTTATATCACTCAGGTTTCCGTGAAGCCGCCTACTTTTGTTATTTTTGTCAACGATAAGGAATTGATGCACTTTTCCTATACCAGATATATCGAGAATCGCATCCGGGATGCCTTTGGATTCAGAGGAACTCCGCTGCATTTTATTATTCGCGAAAGAAAGGAAAACGAATAATCCATGTTTCGCTTATGGTGTTTACTCATCGGATATTTCCTCGGATCCATTTCTGTATCCTATATAGTCGGAAAAGTCCGCGGAATCGATATCAGAGAGCATGGCTCCGGTAATGCCGGAACCACGAATACTTTGCGTGTTTTAGGAAGACGCGCCGGAGCCATTGTGCTTGCCGGCGATCTTTTGAAGTGTTTTGTTGCCATGATCGTCTGCTGGCTGATTTTTAAGAATCAGTATCCGGAGATGAAATATTTGATCCGTATCTATGCAGCCGCAGGTGCCATTCTCGGCCATGATTATCCGTTTTATTTAAAATTCCACGGCGGAAAAGGTGTAGCATGCTTCGTCGGATTTAATGCATTTTTCTATCCCGGTATTATTCCTGCTCAGACGGTGATTTTTATCGGAATTTTTGCATTGACGCATTATGTATCCCTTTCCAGTATCTTTTTCAGTCTTGGATTTATCTCTCAGATTGTGATTTTTGGACAGCTCGGTTTCTTCGGACTTACAAGCGCACAGCTTCTGGAACTGTATATCATTGCCGGGACCTTGGTAATGCTTAATATTTTCCAGCACAGGAAGAATATTGCAAATCTTATAAACGGCGTTGAGAAAAAGACTTATTTGTCCAAGAAAAAAATGCCCGCCGAGATTCCCTTCGAAGAAGAAACGAATGATGAAACAAACAGCGAAACGAATGACGATGAGAGCAATACTGTAGATACAAAAGAAAACGAAGAGACTTACGAATCCGGACAGGATGCGAATTCTTCCGGAATTCAAAATACATCAACAGTTGATAAGGAGGGAGTAAAATGAAAGTTACCGTTATCGGTGCAGGAAGCTGGGGGATTGCACTTTCAAAATTACTTTCGGATAACGGATGTGAAGTAACGGTATGGTCGGCGCTTGCGGATGAAATTGAAATGTTAAACCGCGAGCACGAGCATGTAGACAAATTAAAGGGCGTGAAGCTTCCGGAATCCATGATTTTTACAACCGATCTTGAAGCAGCAATGGACAGGGCGGAAATCGTGGTTATGGCCGTTCCTTCCGTTTTTGTGAGAAAGACCGCGGCGCAGCTTAAGGATTATTATAAACCGGAACAGATTGTGGTAAATGTTTCAAAGGGAATTGAGGAATCGACACTTCATACGATGAGTGAAATCATTTCCGAAGAGATACCGGGATGCACGGTTGCCGTATTGTCCGGACCTTCCCATGCGGAAGAAGTCGGAAGAGGGATTCCTACTACAATTGTAGTCGGAGCAAAGAAACGCGAAGTAGCGGAAAAAATTCAGAATACCTTTATGAGTCCCGTATTTCGTGTTTATACATCACCCGACGTATTGGGCATTGAAATCGGAGCCGCTTTAAAGAATGTCATCGCCCTGGCTGCCGGAATTGCTGACGGACTCGGATACGGCGATAACACGAAGGCTGCTTTAATTACACGTGGAATGGCTGAAATTTCCAGACTCGGTGTTGCAATGGGCGGAAAACCGGAAACCTTCTACGGATTATCCGGAATCGGTGATTTGATTGTTACCTGTGCCAGTATGCATTCCCGTAACAGACGTGCCGGCATCCTGATCGGAAAGGGATATACCGCAAAAGAAGCCATGGATGAAGTAAAAATGGTTGTGGAAGGCGTTTATTCCGCTAAGGCTGCAAAGAAGCTTTCCGAAAAATATGAAATCGAAATGCCGATTGTAGATAAGGTAAATGAAATATTGTTTGACAATCAGCCGGCTGCCGACAGTTTAAACGATTTGATGCTTCGTGATAAGAAGACGGAAATCGACGTAAAGAAATGGAACTAAAAGCGTGAATTTATGAGACTGATGGATTTTAAAATGGAACGGGAGAACCTGGTAAATGTCGGAGACGAAGTAAAAGTAACCGAAGGGGTTTTGCCGTCCAGTTATTATTATACAATTGAACCCGCGGTTGCAATGAGCGCCAATTATTTTTACTATGAGCGGTTAAAAAGCCGTACAGGCATTGTGAAAAGCATTAATCAGACACCTCGCGGATTCTTTGTAACCTGTGAGTTTGATGAGGACGAACCGGCACGTCGATCAGGCGGTGACGAATCATGAAATATCGGTATTTATTGTTTGACTGCGACCGGACACTGCTTGATTTTAACAGCGCCATGAGAAGCGCAATCACGAAGCTTTTAAATAAATACGGCATAGAAAATGTTACCGATGAAATGGTTTCATTTTACGATGCATGGAACAATTCCCTTTGGGGACAATTGGAACGCTGCGAAATCACCAAGGAAGAGTTAGTCTTTGCAAGATTTCCGGTAATCTGTTCCAGATACGGCATTCCTTATCCCGGGAAAGGGAAAATGGAAACGGATTATATTTTGTTTTTATCCGAAGGTCACAAACCAATGCCGGATGCAATGGAAACCGTCAAGGAATTATCAAAATCCTTTGAACTTTATATTGTTTCAAACGGTTTTATTGAAGTCCAGAACAGAAGAGTAAAGGAAAGCGGACTGATACAGTATCTGAAAGGAAGCTTTATTTCCGAAGAAATCGGCTTTTCCAAACCGGATGCAAGATTTTTCGAAGAAGCGTTAAGACAAATCGGAAATCCTGACAAATCGCAGTATTTAATAATCGGGGACAGCATGACGGCAGATATTTTAGGCGGAGTTAATGCAGGCATTGACACATGTCTGGTATCGGAAAAAATCCCCTCAGGATATGATTATGCACCTACTTATGTCGTTTCTTCCCTGACGGAATTGATAAACCTTTTAAGAAAATTTTAAAAATCGGAGATGCCATGAAATCAGATGCAAATGCAAAAAACATGTATGACAGGCTGCAGAATTGTTTAAAATGTGTACGCAAAAAAACGGATTTTGTTCCGAAAATCGCTTTGGTACTCGGGTCCGGGCTCGGTGATTTTGCCAAAAACATCGAGGTGGAATGCACAATTCCGTATTCGGAAATTGAAAATTTCCCGGTTTCCACGGTTTTCGGTCATGCGGGACAGTATATTTTCGGAACGCTTAACGGTGTGAAAATCGTATGTATGCAGGGCAGAGTGCATTATTATGAAGGCTACAGCATTCAGGAGGTCGTTCTTCCGATTCGTCTGATGGGACTGATGGGAGCGGAAATTTTATTTTTAACGAATGCTTCGGGTGGAATCAATTCCGATTTTAAAGCCGGTGATTTTATGATGATTACGGATCATATTTCCAATTTTGTTCCGAATCCTTTAACCGGACAGAATATCGAAGAACTCGGAACCCGTTTCCCGGACATGTCGCATGTTTATAGAGAAGAATTACAGGCAATTATTGAAGAAGCCGCGATAGAAGAGAAAATCGATTTGAAAAAGGGTGTCTATGTTCAGACAACCGGCCCTTCCTTTGAATCTCCTGCAGAAATACAAATGTTCAAGCTTCTTGGAGCGGATGCGGTTGGCATGTCCACCGTGGTGGAAGCAATTGCCGCTAATCATATGGGAATGAAAGTTTGTGGTATTTCCTGTGTCTGCAATTTAGCGGCCGGTATTTCGCCTCGTCCTCTGACACATGAGGAAGTATTTGAAGCAGGTGTAAAAGCATCCGCTTTATTCACCAGACTGGTTAAAAAAAGCATTGTAAAAATGGGAAAAATTTAAGAATAAATCATATGTCTGAGATCAGTTTAAACCGTGAAAATGAAATCTTTATTCGAGCACTGAAGGCAAGAGAGGGGGCGTATTGCCCTTATTCTCATTATGCGGTCGGTGCATGCGTGGAAACGGAAGACGGATCATTTTTTGACGGATGCAATATTGAAAATGCATCATACGGCCTGACGGTTTGCGCGGAACGTGTCGCAATTTTTAAGGCGGTAAGCGAATCTTCCAAAAAGAACGGAGCAGTCCTTCGGATCAAAAGAATTGCCATTGCAGGCGGAGCAAAAGGCGATAATCCGGACGGTTATGCTTATCCCTGCGGTGCCTGCAGACAGGTCATTCGCGAATTTGCAGATGAGAATACCGAAATAATTATTATAAAATCAACAGATGATTACAAAATATCCTCTTTGGGAGAACTTCTTCCGGACAGCTTTGGCCCGGATCATCTAAAAAAAGAGTGATTGGAAACAAAAATGGAAAAAATACTAATTCCGGTTTGCATTGCAGTGCTGTTAGGCGGAATCATTCTGATTGGCAAGGCAATGGAAAAACAGCAGGAAAACAGATTTCGAAAACGTCTTTTAAAAGAATTTAATAAGCCGCTTGAATATGAATATTCCAGAGAACGCCTTCATGCCATGACCGGATTTTATACGAGTCATAATGAGGACTGCTTCTGTATAGATGATATTACCTGGAATGATTTGGGGCTTGATTCTTTTTATCGCAAATTCAATCATTCCTATTCCTCCGTCGGGGACGAATATTTCTATTACAGACTCCGGATTCCTTCGCTTGATAATGAATTCGGCGAATTTGACAAGCTTGACCGGTATGCCGATCTTTTTGCCAAAGATGAAAAATTACGCGAAGAATTTCAGGTCCTGATGGCAAAGCTCGGAAGAAGCGGAAAGTATTCTTTGTATGATTACCTGACTTTCCTTTCGGATGTTGGAGAGGATCATCCGATCCTGACCATTCTCGACTGGCTTGTTTATGTTGCAGCGATTGTAACGATGTTTTTTGCTTTTTATCCGGGCCTTGTTTTACTAATCGCCTGGATTATACTGAATATCATGGTTTATCTTTATCGCAAGAAAAAGATTGAACCATATTTTACATCCTTTGAATACATCTTAAGAATGCTGAAAACAACCGGAAAAGTAATCAAGCTTTTACCGGACGATTTTAAGGAGACAAAGGAAGATTTAAAGAACGCAAAAAGTAAATTAAACCGTATTTCCACCGGCAATTTAGTATTTTTGCAATCCGATACTTCATCTGCAGTAGGAGATGTAGGAAACGGACTGATGAATTTCATAAAGATGTTTTTCCAGATTGATATTTTTCTTTTTTACAGAATCAAACAACAGGTGGAACAAAACATTTCGGCAGTCGATACCATTTTTGAAGAACTCGGAAAACTTGATTTTGCAGTAAATATCGCATCCCTAAGACAGACACTTCCGTATTATTCGATTCCGGAATTTCAGGAGGAATGTGTAGTAAAATGCGAAGATATGGTGCACCCGCTTTTGTTGGAAAACGGCGTACCCAATTCCATTGATGTATCCGGAGGCGTTTTACTGACCGGCTCCAATGCATCCGGTAAATCCACGTTTCTTCGTATGATCGGAATCAATGCGGTTTTGGCACAAAGTATGCATACCGTATTTGCTAAATCCTACACCGGTTCTTTTTACAGAGTATATTCCTCCATGTCTTTAAAGGACAGCATTGAAGCCGGTGACAGCTATTATATGGCGGAAATTAAATCCATTAAGCGTATTCTGGATGCGATTGATTCGAAAGATGGATCCGTGCTTTGCTTTGTGGATGAAGTCCTGCGCGGAACCAATACAAAAGAGAGAATTGCAGCCGGCTGTGAAATCATGCGACACATGCAGCAGCCCGGAAATATCTGCTTTGCGGCTACGCATGATATTGAACTTGCACACATGCTTCCGCCTCTTTATGAAAATTATCATTTTGACGAAGAGATTAAAGAAGATGATATCCATTTCCCGTATAAATTAAAAGAAAGCTATGCAACTTCAAGAAATGCGATTGCGCTTTTAAAACTGATGGGATATCCGGAGGATATCATTGATCACGCACTTGCAACGGTTGACAGTATATAATTTGAGGACTAAAATGGCAAAGGTTTTTTTATACTCCGACGGTTCTTCCAGAGGAAATCCGGGTCCCGGCGGTTACGGGACCATTCTGAAATTTACGGATGCTTCCCAAACCCTGCATGAGAAGGAATTCTCTGCCGGATATGAAATGACAACGAATAACCGCATGGAATTACTCGGTGTCATAACCGGTCTCGAAGCTTTGAAGTATTCCTGTGAAGTAACGGTTATTTCCGATTCGAAATATGTAGTGGATGCCTTCAATGAGCATTGGGTAGATTCCTGGATCAAAAACAATTTCAAAACCGCTTCAAAAAAGCCTGTAAAGAATCAGGATCTTTGGAAGCGTCTTTTGGAAGCAAAAAAGAATCATCAGGTCACCTTTCAATGGGTGAAAGGGCATGACGGTCATCCTGAAAATGAACGTTGTGATGAGCTTGCAACCGCTGCGGCGGACGGAGATGATTTACTTACGGATACAAATTACGCAGACGGAGTTTAAATTTATTAAAACAATCGGGCATGAACCCAAAGGGAGGAAAAAAATGGCAGTTTCCGGTATGTCTTTTTTCATTGTATTATTGGCTTATTTAACGGTATTTCTGATTTTTATCGGAGTAGTGGTTGCTGCAGTTGTAATCGGTGTTACCATCGGAAAGAAACGGGCAGCGAAAAAGGAAGCAATGTCGGATATTACCGGTGATGACGAGTATTCCGACTCATCCGATAAGGATCAGCCGATTAACATTGGATAATATGTATTAAAACAATTTTTAACCTAAAAAATCGGTTATGAAAAAATTGTGAAAAATAATCGAAGAGTATTTGAAAAATATTTAAATCAAAAAAAGAAAGGTTATAATAGGTGATTGTTATGAGTTTTCTTGATGTTGAAATTAAGTATTTGAATGATTCCATTGAGCATCTGCATTACATTGATGGCAAATCCGACTGGATCGATTTAAGGGCAGCGGAAGACGTGGAATTTAAAAAGGGAGAGTACAAGCTGATTCCTTTAGGAGTTGCAATGAAACTCCCGCACGGATATGAAGCGCATGTGGTTCCCCGTTCTTCAACCTTTAAAACATTCGGTCTGATCCAGACGAATCATATGGGCGTAATTGATCAGTCCTATTGCGGAGACGATGACTGGTGGTTCGTTCCGATGTATGCCACACGCGACTGCACGGTACATAAAAACGACCGAATATGTCAGTTCCGTTTAATGGAAAACCAGCCGAAAATCGTATTCGATACCGTGGATCATTTAGATGGAATTAACCGGGGAGGATTCGGATCAACCGGTCTTTCCTGATGAAGGGAATTCCAAGTAGTATTTAATCCTGTTTTTGGCATTGAAGAAAGCAAAATAAAAGCAGTTTAAAATTTAGAAAATAAAACAATCAAAAAAGCGTTATCGTTTTCAGGAGTATTAAAATCATGATTAAAGTAACCGATCTTTGTAAGCTATACGGAGATAACGTGGCTTTGGATAATGTATCATTTGAAGTGGAAAAAGGCCATATTTACGGTCTGCTGGGACCAAACGGTGCCGGCAAATCCACAACCATGAACATTGTAACGGGCTACCTTGCTCCGACCAGCGGAGAAGTTTCCATTAACGGACACATTCTCGGAAAAGAAACAAGGGAGGCAAAAAAATGCATCGGGTATCTGCCCGAACTTCCGCCTTTATATCCGGATATGATGGTACGGGAATACCTGAATTTTGTTGCAAGCATCAAAAACGTACCGAAAGCAGACAGAAAGGCAGAAGTGGAATCTGCAATCGAAAAAACCGGTCTGACAGATGTTGCCGGACGTCTGATTCGTAATCTTTCCAAAGGATATAAGCAAAGAGTCGGTATCGCACAGGCAATTTTAGGCAGTCCCGAAATTATCATTTTAGATGAGCCTACAGTCGGACTGGATCCCCAGCAAATTATTGAAATCCGCGAACTGATTCGTTCCTTTAAGGATTCTCATACGGTAATTCTAAGTTCCCATATTCTTTCCGAAATTGCAGCGGTCTGTGATGACGTATTAATGATTGCACACGGAAAGGTTGTTGCCTGTGATACGACGGAACATCTTGTAAGCGAAGCCGGAACGGATTCGAGAAGTTTTGAAATTACCGTAAACGGCGATAAGGATAAAACACTGGAAGTTTTAAGTTCCCTTACGAAGATTTTATTTGATCCTGTCTTTGTTTCCGAAAAAGACGGGAATGCAACCTTTACCTTTAAGACAAACGAAAGCGGAGACATCCGTCCGGATGTATCTTTTGCATTGTCTGATGAGCGGATTTTGGTTCTTTCGATGAACGAAGAGAAGAAATCCTTAGAGGATACTTATCTTGCCATCATGAAAGAATCCGATGAAAAATATGAGGAAGAATTAAGGCGTCTCGAAGAGGAAGAGGAAGAAGACGAAGACGACGATGATGACGATGATGAGGAATCGGAAGACAGCGATGATGATTCCGAACCGGTAAATAATGATACCGCAAACGATTCATCAAGCGAAAATAAGGAGGAGG
>CACZRH010000181.1 GCA_902783455.1 uncultured Lachnospiraceae bacterium
GACTATTTTTGCTTCTGAAAAATCCACTAATTTAGCACGTTTACGAGCACTTTTTGATGTTCTTTTGTGGCCGCTGCAATCTGAATATACTTCTCTGCAGTCTCACGATCTTTCCAGCCGAATGCCATCTGCATCGCCGGTGTTGTCATGCCTTCCAAAGCAGCATTTGTTGCAGCATATCTTCTGCAATCATGTGTTGTAAAGTTCTTCTTAATGCCAAGTGCTTTACATGCTTTGTGAATGGTCTTATTGACTTCATAGGTAAGTATGAAATTGTCGTTTTTACCAAGAAATATAAAATCGTCTTTAAAACCATAGTTTTTGCTTTTGATGATATTCAGGATTTCCAATGCCCTTGGAGATATCGGAACACAGTGTGCGCCCTCATCATCGTGGTTTTTTGTATATTCACGATAATGACCTTCATGATCAACCATATGTGTAACATAGATAATCAGATCATCCAGGAATACTTCTCCCCACTTAAGAGCCTTAACCTCACATATTCTCAGATTAAGGCACTCCATCAAAGCACATACATAACCGTATAATGTGTCTAATGCCAGGTAGTATTCTATCAGGCGTTCTCTCTCTTCCGGGGTTTTGATAGGTTTCACTTTCTTTGGCGTAAATTTAAAATCCGTAAGATAAAACTCTTTTGAATAATTAATGTCCACCAAACCGATTGACTTTGCATATTCCCATATAAGATTCAAAGTCGTTTTAATCTCATTTGCTCTTGATTTGGTAATGTGTTTACCTTCGCAATCGCTGTAAAACTCTTCGAAATCCTGATAACGGATTTTAGCAAATGCCTTATTGCCAAAGTCTGTTCCCTTTACCAAAGCTTCATATACCTCAAAATTCTTTTTTGCGGTATGCATGGAGCGATCTCTTTGCTGGATTTTCTTAACACGGACCGGCTTCCACATCTCATAAACCTCATCCAATGTAAGATTTTTAAGTTTCAGCTGATGATAATCACTGAAAAACTCTTCAATGATTTCCTTCTCGCTCTTATACTTATACTCTGATTTTAAATTGTATTTTTCCCTTAAAGATACCGGAACTCGTAATTTATACCGTTTATCACTTTCACAATACAGGAATTTAAACTTGTCTTCTAATCCGTTATCTTTAAAGAGTTTCTTGATTTCGTCTTTTTTTCCTTTCATAATTATCGCTTCGACGGTCTCAAATTCCTCTTTTGAAATTGTACCACATTCCTGCATCTCCAATAAAGAAGAAAGTACTGAATCGGGCGTATTTTGTGCGTTATTTTGCATATATTTTTCGGTTTTCATTTACAGCACTTCCTCCTTTCTGTCATTTCCGGCAACCAGCTCCGGCAACCGACCTTATTTTTTATAAAAATTGTTTTCCTTTTCCAGTGATATTTCTCCAAATACCCTATATATCAGGGCTTTCAGAACGGACAATCATCCGTTTTAACTTCTATAAAATCATTTTCAGATGGTGGGTTGTCAGACTTGGTTGCCACCCTTTCCCAACCTTTCTGTCTTTTATATCTTTCGAACCGTCTTGGATTTTGAAATCGACTCCATCCGGGAATCTTGCTCATTATTTCCATAATTTGCGAAGTTTCTACTTTGTTCGGCATACCATACATATCAAGTGCCTCGCGATAAAGCATCTGACAGCACACAATCTTTCCGGTATAATCATTCAGGAATCCTTTTATCAAATCAGCCCAAGTATCTTCCTGCATAAATGATTCCTGATATTTATAAAGACTTTTCTCTATTTCCTTCGGTAACCGAAGCATATAATTCCCGCTTTTATAGATTTCCATAGCCTCTGTCCATGTCTGTTCTATGTATTCTCTGGATTCTTTCTCATTTTCCAATATATGAACTTCCGCATTTTCGGAATTACACAAAACAGGAAGAAATCTTCTGTTTCCGCTTCGATCATTTGGCAGGAAATTAACTATATTTGATGTCCCGGCAAAAACACATTGTCTCGGTCTGTCTTCTGCACGGATTCCGTACGGCATTCGGAAATTGTCATATTGCCTGGACAGAAAAGCCTTTGTTGCTTCATTACATTTGGCATTATTGAGTGCCAGCATTTCTACAATTTCTACTATCCAATGCCCGGCAAGACGTTCATAGATTCTGTCATCATCAAGTTTCTTAATATCATCGCAGAACCACTCATCAAAGCAAGCAAGAAAGCGGATGAATGACGATTTA
>CACZRH010000182.1 GCA_902783455.1 uncultured Lachnospiraceae bacterium
CCTGTCTTTTCCCGGAAAAAGTCCTCTGTCCGCAGCACGCCCCGCCGGGCACCGCCTACCGGCTGCAGCAGTGGCCGGGAAAAACCTTCGAATTCTTTCGGAAGCTTCGCGTATGCCCTTTCCAGCTGAAATGCCATCCGCCGGTCCACGGTTTCCTCGCCCGGCAGGAACAGACAGAAGCCCGGTTCGAAATCATGATCCTGTGAAACCTCATCATCATAACCAAAGCATTCCGATCCGCTGCCGGTCAGACCGACTGCCAGATAAGGCAGCAGTTCCGGAAACTGCTCCCGCAGCATCGGTTCTCCGTATGTCTCATAATAGGCTTTCGCCAGTGCCAATCCCTGCATGTTTTCTCCCGTTCTCTCCTGCTTGCTCCTGTACTCTTTCAGCTTCCGTAGAATCTTTATCTCCCGGACTCTTTGAAAATGATATCGTCATCGCTGATCAGGCCCAGTTTGTCCTTGGCGATCTGCTCGATGTACTCTTCACTTTGTACGTATTCTTTTAATTCGCGGATCTCCTCCGTACGGGCCTGTTCCTGTTCCATTTCCTGCTGCAAACTGCGAATGCGTTCCTCGCCGGCACGCAGTTTTACCTGCTGCCGGTGACCTGCCGCCACAGTAATGCCCATTAAAAGACCCACAAAAATGATCAGGATCAAGATCATCCTTCGGTTTTTCCTGCTTCGCCTCATAGAACCCCTTATCTCCCGATTGTTTTCACAGATACCGGAACAGCTCCTGCGCCCCTTCTTTCCGGACCGTTTCCTGTACATCCAGCACCTCCACCTTTACGGTGCGGGTGCCGAACTGGATCTCTATGATATCCCCGACTTTCACGGCTGCAGAAGCCCGGGCCGTCTTCCCGTTCAGCAGTACACGGCCGGCATCGCAGGCTTCATTTGCTACGGTCCTTCTTTTAATCAATCGAGAAATCTTCAAATATTTATCCAGACGCATGTTTCCCCCTAAATCTCGATATGGATTTTGTTGACATGTTATTATGAAAATGCTAGTATCTCTACAAAGAGAAGCGGTTTATACCACTTGGTTAGTTACTAATCTTGAGTGGGTTACATGCTTCTCTTTTAATGTCTACGACATCATATAGATACGCCTTACCATTAGATGCATGATTAACTATCAGACAAGCAGAAAACACATTATAATCATCCGATTTCTTATCATTTTCAAATATTGGTATCGCAAACCTTGTAGTATAATAATACCAGCCTTTAGCTGCATCAGATGTGTGTTTTGATTTATGGTTTTCTTTAAATCGCTTATCCGTAGCTATTTCTATTATTTCCTCAATTCCCTGAACTACATTCGCTTTTGCTTTTGCTCGTGCGCCTTTTAGTGTTCTGGTATATTTTGAACCGGCAAACTCATCTGGAAAGCTTTTGCCAATATGGATATAGTCCCCCGTTTCTAAAACTCTCACAACCATACCCACATATTTCTTTAGATATATTTCAACATCATTCCATTTTATGTTTTGTTTGTTTTTAAAAACAACACTTGGCAATACTACTATCTTTTTCTTCTGTTCGTTAGTTATCAATTGCAACATGCTGCATGATTCCTCCCAACCACGTTTTTGTTGGCAGGAAGAAATCTATTCTGTCTCCCTGCCCGTATTTAATTCAATGAGCAAGGAGCTTTGTGGAGAATTCCACATGGACAGCTAAACAGCTGAAGAAACCAGACTTGCCTGTGTTCATGATACCACAGGATAGAAGTCGTCTACAACGCTGATTTTGAAATCCTAAATTCTGTTTATTAAAAGAAGCGGCCATCTGAGTGCCGCCCCTTTTTCAATCTAGCCAGTAATTTTACTCTGCAAAAATTTATGATTCCTCTGCCTCCAGTGCCACCGGGGCTTCCGGCAGGACCGAGGACAGGAATTTCGCGCAACGCTCTGTTTTCGGATGGGCGAACATCCTGGCCGGCGTATCTTCTTCCACGATATAGCCGCCTTCCATAAAGATGACCCGGTCGGCTACGTCACGTGCAAAAGCCATTTCGTGTGTCACAACGACC
>CACZRH010000183.1 GCA_902783455.1 uncultured Lachnospiraceae bacterium
AGTGTCTCACAGATTTGCAAATACTCTTTCAATTTTTTTTCATCAAGCAGTGAAACGATGAGTAAAACTGCGGATGCGCCAAGCGTTACCGCTTCGTAAATCATATATTCATCCACCGTAAAATCCTTGCGGATGCAAGGGATTGATACATTCTCCGTAATTTCGCGAAGATATGCGTTATTACCTAAAAAATATTTCGGCTCCGTCAGTACGGAAATGGCATCCGCGCCTGCCGCCTCATACTCTTTTGCAATTTTAAGATAATCAAAATCCGGCTCAATCAGTCCCTTGGACGGAGATGCCTTTTTGCATTCACAGATAAATGCAATATCCGGATTTGCTCGAAGCGATTTTTCAAATGCAAAATTTTTTTTCGGCGTTGCCTCTGCCTTTGAACAAATATCAGACAACGAAATGATTTCCTTCTGTTTCTCTATACGAATGTGCGTATCTGCCGCAATCTGCTCCAAAATGTTCATATGTTTTCCTCAACGATTACTTACTTCAATAAATTTCTCCAGCACCTTCGTTGCTTCACCGGATGCGATGATCTGCTCTGCCAGCTTAATTCCTTCTGCCAAAGAAGCAGCCTTGTCATTGATGTAAAGCGAAGCGCCTGCATTTAATAAAACTGCATCCGTCTTCGGGCCTTTTGCTCCGTTTAAAATATCCCTCGTAATCTGTGCATTTTCCTGCGGTGTACCGCCCCTTAAATCTTCCTTTGTGCAACGTGTAAATCCGAAATCTTCCGGTTTGATTACATAGGATTTAAACCATCCGTCCTTAAATTCGCATACTGTGGTCGGTGCGCTCATGGAAATTTCATCCAGTTTATCCTGTCCGTAAACTACCATGCCGCGCTCAACACCTAAGTTAATCAAAACCTGTGCCAGCGGCTCTACCAGATATTCATCATATACGCCGAGCAAATATCGTTTCGGAGAAGCCGGATTGGTAAGAGGTCCCAAAATATTAAACACAGTCCGGAAACCAAGCTCTTTACGAATGGCACCGACATACTTCATCGAAGAATGATATTTCTGTGCAAAGAAAAAGCACATGCCGACTTCATCCAAAAGCTCCAGACATTTCTCGGGACTTTGATCGATATTTACACCGAGCGCCTCTAAGCAGTCTGCCGTTCCGCAAAGGGAGGATGCTGCCCTGTTTCCGTGTTTGGAAACCTTCACGCCACCTGCTGCCGCAACCAGTGCGGAAGTGGTGGAAATATTGAAGCTGTGCGAATTGTCTCCGCCGGTTCCGACAATTTCAAAAATGTCTAAATCTGTTTCCACCTTCGTCGCATGATCTCTCATTGCTGCCGCGCAGCCAGCGATTTCATCGGTCGTTTCCGCCTTCGCGCTCTTCGTGGAAAGCGCGGATAAAAATGCCGCATTCTGTGTCGGCGACGTCTCACCGCTCATAATCTCATTCATTACGGCATATGCCTCATCATAACTTAAATCTTCCTTATTTACGATTTTTACGATTGCTTCCTTAATCATGATTCCAATCCCCTTTCTTTGCACATATTAATAAAATTCTTAATCATCATTTTTCCGTTCGGTGTCAAAATCGATTCCGGATGAAACTGCAGCCCGTATAGCGGATACTCCTTATGCTGCACTGCCATGATTTCGCCTTCTTCGGTAAGCGCCGTAATCTCAAGACATTCCGGAAGGCTGTTTTCATCGGCTGCTAACGAATGATATCTTGCGACTTCAAAGGACTCTCCGCATCCCTTAAAAATCGGACAATTCCCAATCGTCTTTACCACCGATGTTTTTCCATGCATCAGACGGCTTGCGTATGTAACCTTTCCGCCGTATGCTTCGCAGATTCCCTGGTGCCCTAAGCAGATTCCGAGGATGGGAATTTTTCCGCCAAGGCTTACTGCGACCTCTTCAATGACTCCCGCATCCGCCGGTCTTCCGGGGCCTGGTGATAACACGATTCCGTCCGGTTTTAATGCTTCAATCGCAGCTATCGTTAACTCATCATTTCGAATAACTTTGATGTCTGTCTCAAACTCTCCGAGATACTGATACAGGTTATAAGAAAAGCTGTCGTAATTATCGATTAACAGAATCATTCGTCCTCCTCTCCCGCTGCTTTCAGCGCATTTAAAACTGCCCTTGCTTTATTTAAACACTCTTCGTATTCCTTCTCCGGCACGGAATCTGCGACGATTCCGGCACCGCTTCGGATGAATACTCTTCCGTTTTTCTTATATGCAATCCGGATTGCAATGCAGGTATCCATGTTTCCGGAAAAATCAATATACCCGATGGCACCACCGTAAATTCCACGTTTATTATTTTCCAGTTCTCCGATTAACTGGCAGGCCCGGATTTTCGGCGCTCCGGATAAGGTTCCTGCCGGGAGCACCGAGGCGATTGCATCGAGTGCATCCTTATCCTCCCGGATTTCTCCGCGTACCGTGGAACCGATATGCATCACATGCGAAAACCGCTCTATGCATCGAAGTTTTTCCACGGAAACCGTACCGAATTTGCTGATTCTGCCAAGATCGTTTCTTCCCAAATCGACGAGCATATTGTGCTCGGCAAGTTCCTTTTCATCCGCAAGAAGTTCCGCTTCCAACGCATAGTCTTCCTCTTTGGATTTGCCTCTCGGCCTTGTTCCTGCAAGCGGGAAGGTATGAAGTACGCCGTCCTCCAATTTTACAAGAGTCTCCGGCGATGCACCTGCTACTTCCACGTCCGTTCCGGAAAAATAGAACATATACGGCGAAGGGTTAATGGTGCGTAACCTTCTGTATGTTTCAAAAAGACTTCCTTCAAATGGTGCGCTTAATCGGTTGGATAAAACAATCTGGAAAATGTCGCCTTCCTTAATATGGTGCTTTCCTTTTTCCACCATCTCGCAATACTCGTCTTTATTAAACAGTGCACTTACCTCTCCGGTTATGCGACCTGCCTTTTCTTCGATTTTCTGCCCCGATTTTAAAAGCTTTGCCATCTGCTCAATCTCTAAAATCGCTTTATTATAGCCGACTTCCGGATCCTTTAAGGACATGTTTGCGATTAAAATGATTTTCTGTTTTACATTGTCGAATGCGATGACTTTGTCAAAAAGCATTAAGTCCACATCTTTAAAATGCTCCGCATCCTGTACACTACACTCTACGGCAGGCTCGGAATATTTCAGATAATCGTATGAAAAATAACCTACGAGCCCACCGTGGAAAGGAGGAAGATATTCGAACTTCGGACTTTTATATTCCGAAAGAATTTGTCTTATGGGTTCGGACGGATCCGAAACTTCCATGGTCAGATCCCCGACTTTCAAATGCCCGTCAATACAGGTAATTTCAAGTTTCGGGTCGTATCCCAGGAAAGTGTAACGTCCCCACACTTCACTGGCCTTCGCGGATTCCAACATGTAGCAGTGTGTGGATACATTTTTCAAAATCCGCATGCACTCAATCGGAGTGATAAAATCGGATAAAATCTCCGCGCTGATCGGTACCACGGAGTATTCCTTTTTGTCTGCGATTCTTTTTACTTCTTCAAGTTCCGGATAAAATTTCATGTCGTTGTCCTCGTAAAAATTACTGATCGGGTTACTACCCGCGCGCCGCCCGCATGCAGCAAAGCTGCAAATTACTTTATGCGGGCGTGTGCAAAAAAAAAGTCCTTAACAGAATCTTCTTCTGTCAAGGACGAATACTGTGCTTTCTTCACCTATCCGCGGTGCCACCTTGCTTCACGGTCTGACCCGTGCTCTTTTTCGGAATACCTGTATATTCCAGGCAACTGACGTATGCCCTACGTTGCAGAATACTCTGTAGAAATCTACATTTGACTGCACCCTCCGCGGTCCATTTGACAACTTGTTTCGTGCTCACTTCTCAGCATCGTGGGCTCTCTGTATCGGCATGATTGCCTTTATCTCCGCTTCATCGGTTTAAGATATTAAATTCAAAAAAAATGTAACAGATTATTTTTTTCTTGTCAAGCAGATATTTTTTAACTGCTAACATGTATTAAGAAATTTTAATATGCTTTTTTCTTTCATAACTGTTCATAACTTCAATTTTCTTTCATAACT
>CACZRH010000184.1 GCA_902783455.1 uncultured Lachnospiraceae bacterium
ACGCTCCTCCCTTCCGGACAATCTGTTTTCCTGCAATTGCTGATGCTTTTCCTTCGTTTTACCTCCATCTCTCTGCCTTGTTCCCTTCTGTAACCCTAGCGTAAGTTTACAAGTTATCTGACTTAACGTTTAAAAACGTTTTATTTAAACGCTTTATAAACAGTCTTATGTGTTACCTAACTTTATATAGACATATAGTTGCATATTCCTACAGTATATGGTATTATATAGCTGTAACGTATATCCTAACTGACAGGAGGCTATATGGGTACCATAATCAAAAAGAAAATCAAGGGCATCAACTATTATTACTATGTCGAATCCAAACGGATTGACGGAAAATCCAGGTATGTGAACCAAAAATATCTTGGATCTGCCGATAAATTGCTAAAAATGGTACTTGAATCGGGTAAATCCCTGCAGGAACAGGTCCTTTATGCCCACGAAGTACAATTCGGATCAGTCGTATTGATCTACGATATTGCCATGAAACTGGGTGTGGTCGATATCATTGATTCAGTGGCTCCTAAGCGAAAACAGGGGGCCTCTGTCGGGATGTATATCCTAACTGCAGCGATCAACCGGGCTGTTGCCCCAACATCCAAAAGTGGTTTGAAGGACTGGTATGAACAGACATCCCTTCCTTATATTACAGGATTAAAGCCGAACCTTTTTACAGCCCAGAATTTCTGGAACAATACGGATATCACCATAGACCAACTGCGCGTAATTGAAGATAAGCTTCTTAAAAAAACAATAGATGTTTTCGGGATTGACATAAAAAGTCTTATCTATGATGCAACGAATTTTTTTACATATATCGATACAATGAACTCTTCAGAACTGGCAAAGCGAGGCCACGACAAGGCAAAGCGTAAAGATCTTAGAACAGTCGGTCTTGCATTGATGGTAACTCCGGATTATTCGATCCCGATAATAAGTGAAACATACCCGGGAAATCGTAGTGATTCCATTCAGTTTTCCGTGATGATGGAGCAGATGAAGCAACGTTTCCGTGACATCACCGGTGAGGAGGCTGAAATCACGATAGTCTTCGACCGTGGAAACAATTCACAAGATAATCTTGATCTGCTTGAAAACGAGCATCTGCGGTTTCATTATGTTGGAGGCCTCAAAAAGAACCAGGTCCCCGACCTGTTCAATGTAAGCAAAAGTAAGTATTCTCCACTCGAATGTCCTGCGAATGCGCCTGAAAAGTATGCGAATCTTTTCACATACCACATGGATACACAGGTGTTTGGACGGAATGTGAAAACAGTGATCGTTTACAATCCTGAGCTTGAAAAAGGACAGATTCAGGGAATCAACATTAACACCGAAAAAACAAAAAGCGACCTGCTGGATATCCAGGGAAGGCTTCTGAAACGCGCACGCGGTGAGATTACTAAAGGCAGGAAACCAACCCTTGAAAGCGTTAAAAAATCCGTTGAGAAAATATTGAAAAAGCGTGAGTTTATGGCGGAAATTTTCGAATATGAGATATTCAAAAAAGACAACCATGTATTACTCACATTTTCTGAATCAGATCAGAAACTGCAGGATATCATTGACGGGCAGCTTGGAAAAACAGCATTGTTCACTGACCGTAGTGATATGACTGATTATCAGGTCATATCAGCATACCGCAGTGCATGGCATGTTGAAACTTCCTTCAAACAAATGAAAAACACGGATTTTCTGACGGTCCGTCCAATATTCCATTGGACCGACAGCCGTATTGCCGTTCATATATTTATTTGTGTACTTGCTTACAGACTCTGTACCATTCTAAGAAAGGATCTTCATGAGAAAGGTATAGACTGTAATATAAATCAGTTCCTGAAATCCATGGGTGCCATCAATAGAGTCACCACATTTTATGGTGATGTAGCGAAACCCAAAAAGGTCGAGGCATTTATATCTGGGGATGATTTATCTGCCAGAATTGAAAATGCATATGGACTTCAACAAAAATACTATAGTTAGGTAATCGGGCTACAGGTGCTAAAACGCGCTTAGTTACACGGTTTATTAGCATCTGTCCCGTATAACTTGTAAACTTACGCTAGTATACCATTTTATACTGTCCCAAATTCTACCCTCAATGGCCTAATTTATTTACTATATTCTGTTAATATTTTTGCCATTTCCCTGAATAACTAATTTTTGTGTATTCGTTTTTGACTTAGCAGGGGAATGGCGATTTGAATATTGAAAAGGTGGGGTTTATTGTGAAGGCAGATTAGCCAATCATGTACTGTGTCAAACTCATATTGTTAAAAAAGGCTCCCGGCATCTTAGCCGGGAGCCCTGGGAAAACTTATACCTCTTCAGGCAGCCAGTTCTTTTTCTGTGC
>CACZRH010000185.1 GCA_902783455.1 uncultured Lachnospiraceae bacterium
CGAAATATCTGTGCATCAGTGCACCCGTTATATTGCCGTTACGATACTTCATGTTCGATCCGTATTCATCCATTTTTAAACGATTATAAATGGAATCGGCATTAACGGTTAATCTGTCCTGAATGATTTTTGCAACGCCCTTATCATCATGATTTTGATGATTCGAAATCATTTTCTCATGACCTGCAGTCTGATTTGCCTTATAAGAAGCGGCAGTTGCTTCTTTCAGGCTTACATGGTCAGAAGAAACGACATGAATCGGATCTACGGATATTTCTTTATCTCTTCTTCTGCTGATATAGAAATCCACGGATTTGCCGGATTTAATGGCGTCTGCGGCGGTCAGGGAGATTTCATCCAGATATTCCTTAAAGGAATCCGGGTTGTTTGGATCATATTTATCCGCAAAAATCTCTTTCGCTGTCTTTCCGTCAATTAAAATAAACTGATCGAAATCCTGCTCCAGCGGTTTTAATCTGGAATTATAAATATAATCCAGGTATTCCCGTATCAGAGTCCGGTTCCCCTCTAAATCTTCTGCCGGACCAAGGGTTAAGGAAGTGGGTGCATAAAAGGTTGTTCCGTGTTGTTCGGTCATTGCAGGCCATGTTATTACAACATGACCTGTTTTTTCTTCAATCAGCGAATCCAGACGGATTTTATCCGGAAGCGGAAGTTTAAAGATTTCTTTTATACCGTAAGTGCATTCTAAGGACGTTACATAATCGTCATAGGTAGAAAACGGTTCAGAGGTTTTAATTTTTTCGGCTTCTGCTTCGAATTTATCTCTAAGCTCATCATTTCCGGTAAGTTTTGCGGCTTTCTTAAATGCATCATAACGAACGCATGCATCAATTACATCCGCTTCCATCTGCTCCATAAATGGAGTTATTTCATCAAAAAGTTTTCTTGATGCAGGCTGGAAAAACTCCATGCGGCGTTTTACCGCTTCAAGACGGTTACCGAAAAACAATCCGAAGGTATTGCGTTCTTCTTTGACAACGGAACGCAGAGCGGCTTCATATTCTTTTTTCTCTGCTTTTTCAATATCGGCATATTTTTGCGCTCTTTTATTTAAGATGGTTTCTGCCTTTGCGCGAATGGAATCTTCCATTCCTTCTGTCTGCATGCCACGTACAGTCTTTATTCCGTCTCCTGCAAACGTAATCGGAACAATGCTTCTTTCAATTTTTCCTTCCGGAGTCTGTTTTACATCAGTAAAAAATACCGGCCGGTTGACATTGAAGCCTTCCGCGATAACAAGAAGCATCTTGAGTTCTTCCTGATCACTCTTCGGAAGATCTTTGCACATTTTTGCATATTTTTCTTCATAAATCTCATTAACGGTTTTTTCACCGATAAACACGCAGTCATAAAGATCCATATGATGCGCTTTTAGAATCTCTTCCTGATGCGAAAAATAGTCGGAAAAACGATCTCTTAATTTGGGTTTATGCGCCTGGAACGGGTCCTTCTTTAAATTCTGCAAAGGAGAGGAAAGAAATCTCCTGGCCGATTCCATAGTGATAACACCGTTCGAAGCCTTCATGTTAAAGGTATAATGATTTACGAGCGGCTTATAATCATATGTCTGATCGGATATTACGGCTACAAGTTTATCATTTTCATCTCTCTTATATTCCGCATATTTTAATGTCACACCCTCCGGTTTCAGAGCATGACGCATCACCTCCAGCCTGTAAGCCAAATCCTGCTCTTCCGGTGAATAATTGGCATAACGGTTTCCGACAGCCTCCTTAACGCTGATGCCGTTCGTGTAAATTAAATCCCAGGGTTTTAAATTCAATGCTTCCGCAGCCAGGAATTCGGATGCACGATAAACATTTCCGAAAGTATTATGATAAGCCAATTCCAGTGCTTTGATGGATTCCTTCGGAAGCTTTAATAAATCCTCTTCATAATTTGCCGGAAAATAGGAGGAATAGCTGTCGATGGAATTCACCAGAAAACCTTCCAGTTTTTTCTTCATACCATCGTTGAGTCCTTCAAAAGCATATTCCGTTTCCCTTTCCTTTTCAAAAGCCGGAAGCTCACCGAGACCGGGGAAGGTATTGCTGACACCGTTTGCATAATCCTCAAAAACGTCATTTTTCAAATCCGGCCGAAACAGAGAAACACTTGACGAAATAGCGCGTCTGGAACCGGCTGCCGTTAACGGTAATTCTCCCATCGTTTTTCCGGCATGATTTTTAATGGAATTGCGTAAAAAGTTAAGATGACAGGCAGCGCTTTTATAATTTCCCTTTAAATAATCGGTGCAGCCTGTATTAATATTTCTGGCAAAATA
This sequence comes from uncultured Lachnospiraceae bacterium, assembly GCA_902783455.1. GTDB lineage: Bacteria > Bacillota > Clostridia > Lachnospirales > Lachnospiraceae > UBA3766. The sequence continues at coordinate 2,309 of CACZRH010000185.1, forward strand.
ATCTACACCTGCTCCTAAAATATCTTCATCCCTGGAAGCATCTTCAGGCGAATAAACACTGTTATATGCCTGACGAACAGCCGTGTAATCAAACTTATCAGAGATTTTTCCCTGACGTAAACGCTGCATATTCTGTGAATGTTCGATATAAAGACTCTGTAATACGGCACTGATTGGTTGCGATTTCGCCATATATTCAATGTTATCCGCACGAACCGAATCAAATTTATAATTCTTAATCTTCTCAAATGCCTTTTTATGAGTCTCCGCCAGCTTTTTGGCACAGCTTTCCAAGGATGAGCCCTCTTTCGTATCATCCATCATGGAAAAAAAGCTGTTTATATGATGCCTCAGTTCCTGCTTGGACATTTTATTGAAATCCACAACCTGATCGAGCGTATAATCGGTTGTTCCAAGGATATGAAGACGAAGCGCCGCTATGAATGCCTGTCGGTCAAAAACCATGAATCCGTATTTTTTACCGATTTCTTTGCCTTTAAACGTCAGCATGTTCAGCTCGGTCGAATTTAAAAGGCGTTCTTTCGGATCTATGATCTGATCCAGTATTTCTTTATTAGTAGGAAACTTGTATTTCGGCATATTTTTGTCCTTCCGTCTGTTTAAAATTATTAATCTGTTGTTCCTCTGAAGAGTGCATCTAAAATGACAATGAAAAGTATTCCTTTAAAAGGTTAATTCATCGCGGGTCCGCCCGGATTCGCGGCATTTACGGCATGGTTAGCGGCATGGTTTTCCGCCTGAATTTTCTTTTGGATTTCGCTCTGATTTGCGTTCACATTTCCGCGAATCAGTTCAAATCCTTTGTCTAAATCCGGATTACGCTTCTGCTCGGCATAGGCATTCACGATGGTACGGTTTTTAATCATCTCAACCAGAAGGTCTCTCCAGTCCATTCTTCTCTGTGCCCCTTCCGCTACCGGTGCAGTCGACTCCGCTTTGACCTTATCAAGAATCGGAATCATGATTTTCTTAAACTGAACATCATTTGCAACCCGGATCTTAAAAATCTCCATTCCGCCTCCGGGTACTGCTCCGCCATGGTTCTCAGCAATTCCGGCAGCCATCAGCTCGGCAACCTGATTATAAATCCTCTGCTTATAAGGATCTTCTCTATACATATCATTTGCATCCGGTTCACCGGGCTGTTTTAGATAAGAAGCAAAATCATTCTTAATGCTGTTTTCAAAAGCCGTAAGCTTTGCATTAAAATCAATCGGTCCGTTTTCAATCACTTCAAAATCGTTTGCCGGATTTGCTGCAGGTCCGCCCGGTTGATCGTTTTGCATAACATGAACCAGTCGATTATCCACGTTTTTGCTATGCATCGCTTCTTCCCGGTTTCTCATTTCGGCAAGGATTTCACTGCTGGAAGCGATTCCTTCCGGAAGCGGAACATGTTCGTCAAGATAGGTTAAGAATTCATTCTGATAAGCATTCTTCCATTCTTCGGGTGACAGCTCATTCGTTACACTGATGGTCCGGTTTTCTTCCAGATGAAGTTTATAATTCTGGAAGGATTTTATGTTTTTAAACCGTTCCGGCATTTCCGGAATCACATCGGGCCAGATTTTTTTATTTACGATATTTGAAATCAGTTTGCAGTCTTTAATACGCTCAGCCTGATTATTGCTGATCAATTCAGGAATCCTTAAGTAATCCGTATTGCCGGGATTCTGTTTTAAAGCATTTAACTGTGCAACTCTTTCTTTTAAATAAGACTGCGTAAATTTCTGTCGCTTATAATCAAGATTCAGCTCAATCAGTCTGTTATCCGCAACATCCTTAATCTTATTCTGAATTTTTTCGATATTGTTCTGAATTCCCTCGACGTTACCGTGATTACGTCTTGCGCGGTTTAAATCATTATTGGCACGAACCAGCTGTTTCTGAAGGTCTACAACCTCCTTCTTAAATGCTTCTTCCGGTTTCTTTAGCTGATTCTGAAGGTCCTTTATCTTTTCATTATAATCTGTCTTATACTGCAGATAATCCGCCGCCTGTGTGCTTGTATGATTCATTTTCTTAGCTGCAGAAAGGGCAACCTTTTCCAGTTCTTTATATTCCCTTCGTTCCATATCCTCCGGATGAGCCTTCAGATAATCAAACATGGATTCTTCCATTGCAGTCTTCATAAAGGTCTTTCCAGCCTCCATTTTATTTACAACAGGAAGACTTCTATTAAACTGATCAATCAGATGATTATAGCGTTCTTTGATATTTAAAGAAGATGAATATTTAAAATTATCCTCTAATTTTATACCGTATTCATCTGTCTTTGTAACCGGAAGATGACGTTTTGAAAGTCCGCCTTCGATTAACGCAGCCTTAATGCCCTCCTTGTAACGTTTGTCAAAATCCTTTCCCATATCCTCAAAAGCGGAATTATAAAACAGCTGGAAGTTCTGCGCTTCCGCATTTGTATGGGCATCAAGTGATCTGTCCATGAGCCGGAATTCACGGTACATGTCATCTTTTAACTGCTGATCCGATTCCAGGCAATAAATTACTTCTACAGGACGGATATATCCGGTTGCAGAATAAGGAGCATTATATACATCGCGTTTAAAATCTTCTCCTTCATACATATTGTATTTGGGATTTCCGCCGTTAACGGAGATATACATTTTATTAATGGCATCCGCTACGGTAGGCTCCTCCGAAATATGTGTTAAAATATCATGCTTGTTGATTTCCTTTTGATTCAGCTTGTAACTTGCATCAATCGGATTCTTAAGGAAATCCTGAACGCTCATTCCGCAACGTTTTGCCTGACAGCCAAGCAGGAATAATCCGTTCATGACGGATTCCGTTCTCGGATCCTTTGAAAATTCAAGCGGAACACCACTCGTACGCGTGCTGGCTATATTTCCCGGAGTGTCTTTAATATTCGGGAATTTTTCCTTGATGAGATTAAAAATATATTTCATATTTCTTTTATCAAGATCATACGCTGCCTTGCACTTTTTGATTTCTTCAATATTTCCCGTCTGAGCAGCCTCATACATTGCTTGTCTGGACTGCCCGAGCTTATGATAACCGTATGTTTTCATCTGCCCCTGTTCGAATGGAATGTTTCCATCCGCCGGAATCATTCCGAACTCTTCCATAAGTCCGACAATTACAGCAATATCCCGTCTTGTCTTAGCGGAAGCAATTGTCGGATTTTCCCGCATATTCTTAAGGGCATCCCTTTTTTCGGGATTTACCATTTCACTTTTCATGGTAAAATCATTATTTTGATAATATGTGCCCTCTTTGACTTCAAAATTACGGAAAGCACCATTATGATGTTCCTGATAACTGAAAAACGGAACTTCCGAAGCTGCCGTGGAAACAGAATCAACATTATAAGATTCGGTTATATAATCTATTATTTCATTTTTTGTGATGCTGTATTCTTTGTTCACATCATCCAGAAGCTGTTTGTTTTCATCCGTATTCAGATTTGCATTTTCCGGTTTATTTAAGTTGTTTTTGATTTCATTTATTTTTCCCTGCAAAGGATGTTCGATGCATGCTTCATAATCTTCCTCAATCAGATCTGTAGGAACTTTAATGGCATTAATATCATCGAGCAATGTTTCAGACATATAGATCTGATGGGACATTACTTCATAGAATTCCGCCAAATAGTCATTCATGACTTCCTTGGAAGTATTTAACAGATTGAATTCATTTTTGACATCTTGCACGGAATTAAATATTAATTTGGCATCCGGATGCTTTTCATTATATTTTCCGGTAGCTTCTGTAACCTGTGCATCCGTCATATGATTCAATACTGCGTCAAAAGCATTCTTGAACTGATAATGGGATCTTGCCATTCTCTCGGATTTGTCAATAAAATCTGCCGGACTGATGATATAACGGCCGTTTTCATTCTTATCGGGGATGGCCTTTGCAGTCGTATATTCATCCAACGCATCTTTGATATAATCCTTCACTTCTTCCAGTCTGGAATATAAATTCGTCTGTTGATTCTTATATTGTCTGGAACCTTCCGGATCGATAAATGCTGCTGTAATTTCCGGAGAAAAAGGAATATTTTCCTGAATATAAAGATCCCTCTCCTGGTTGATGGCTGCGATTTCTTTTAAATCCTGCGTCTGATTCTCTTTCGCCTTCACTTCGGCATCCATTGCACGATATCCGGCAGATGCTTTAAACTGTCTGAAATTGGCTTCCCACTTATTGGCAATATCATTAAAATCGGAAATCTGTCCCAGATACTCCGTTCTTGGATCAAGTTCATATTCCCTTACCTGGCGAAGGACAATCTGTCCTTTCTCAATCTTATCCAGAACATCCCGGGCAGCCAGCATCGTTTCGGCTTTTTGATTGATGATTAAAACATTTTCCAGATTCTTCTTTTCGGTTTCCGATAAGGATGCTAAAACATCCTGTTCCACTTCGGGGAACTGTCTCATCAATTCGGTAGCAGATTTCAAAAGATTTGCATGGAAATAGAACTCTCCGTTTGGATGCAAAATGCTGTCCGAGGCCATGGCCTTTTTCAAAGTCATTTTGATACCGGTTGAGAGAATTTTTTCAAGCGGAAGTTTGTCCGGATTTTCATTTGATAACGCAGTAAGAGCTTCACTCGTAGCTTTTCTTGCCGGTTCGATTACATCTTGCAGATAATGTTCTCCGAGATTGGCGGGATTATTCTGCGTAAATGCACTTGTCCACTCATGCGAAATACGATTAAGCGTACGCCACGAGGAATCCTCTGCATAACCGGAAACCAAATCCGGATTCACACCTGCGAACTCAAGATTCAGCGATGCAAGCATGGAAAGCGTTGCAAAATCCTTCTCCGAAACATTCGGCACTTCATAGGTTTTTAATCTGCTGAACTGATCTCTTTGATATACATCGGCAGTATCCTGCGCCCAGTCAATGACAAAAACAGGCTTCGGACCGAATACGGTCTGCATTTTGGCCATGCTGAAATCCTGCGGATTCACGGTATTTGATTTGGCCTTTATGGCATCAAGCGTAGTGATTTTATCGTTCGTAAGTACGTTTTCGGTGCTTTCCAAAACCGCCGTGTCATATTGTTTCTGCCACTGTTCCGCTGTTAATTCGCCGGCATTCTGAACGGATTTATTCTTTACATGGTATGCCTTAAATGCATCCAAATTCTTTAAATACGGACGTTCTGCAATGGCACGGTCTAAAAGATTCGGATTCAAAACACGCTCTTTACCGGCAATTACAGGCTGATTCTGTGCATTCTTACGGATTACATCATAGGTTAGAGGAACACCGCCGCTGAATGCCATTCGAAGAATTTCCGCCTTCAAGCGCAAAGGTGATACAGGCGGTACGGCCGGTGCAGGATTTTCCGGCTGGTTTGCCGGCTGATTATCCATAATTCCTTTACTTAATAATTGTTCCTTTACGGTTTTGTCTCCGAACCGGAATAAATCCAATGCGGTCTTGTCCGGATTTGCGGCCAGGTACTCTTTCACAGCATCACGATTCAGAATCGGACCGAATACTTTATCAAAAATCCGTTCCGATTGCATCAATTCTTCATCCGACAACTCGGAAACTTCCTTTAAATCCGTACTTCCGGGTTTTGCATCCGGTTTTTTAAATAAGTCTTCACAGGCATTTGCATTTTTACGAAGACGTGATTCGTAAGCCGCCTTTTCCATGCGGTCAATCTGTCTGTTTAATGCGGTTTTTTCTAACTGCTCACGAACTTCCGGATGCGCAGGATCAAGTTTAACAACGAATTGATTCGCATCAAACTCTTCTCCGCTTTCCATTGCCTGATAATAGGAATCCACATCGATAAAAACATATTTCGAGAATTCACCGTTTCCGATAATGGCAGCGGCTTTATTTTTATCCTGCAGGAATTCCTGCATTACCGCAGTATCCTCTAAACCGGCAAATTCCTCATCGCTTATTATGACTCCTTTTTCGGAATTCTGATACAGCGGATTGCCAAGTGCAGCATTCGCCTTAATATTCTGTCTTACCCACTCTTCTGCCAAAAGCGGAGAATATTCTACACCGCTGCAAGAACCAAGACCGCCTCTTAAAACGGTTTGTTTATAACTGTCGGAATTGCTGACAGCACTTTTTACCTGACTAACAATGGTCAAATCCTGCTGCAGCTGATCGAATTCATCCGCACCGATCAGATTATAATGTTTCTGTACAGCCAGATTTTCTTTTAACATCATTTCCTGATACAGATCATGGAAGCCTCTGGTAATAAATCCCATCGGCCCGTTAAATGCTTTGTAAAGATTTTCCGGGGATTCCGAAGCACTTAATGCTTTGACTTCCTGATTAAACAAATCAATAAAAGCCCTTGATGCACTTAAAAGATTTTTATTAAATGTAACGGTATCATTTGCAGCACAAAGATCATTAAATTCTTTGACGTATTTCTTTTTTACATCTACCAGCTTGTTGGGATCCAGGATGTCATTCAGTGTATAACCACGCTGCCCGTTTGCTTTTAAATTCATGGATTCTTCGGCAATACGCGCAAAGACATAATTTACCGGGAAACCTCTGCCCGGACGAATTTTACCTGTCGGAGCATTCTCTTCGGGATTCGGATGTTCGATTACCTCCGGATATCCTTCCGGAAAATATTCGGCGATAAATTCTTCCGTAAGCATGGAATATGCCGCTGCGGAAGTTCCGGAATAATAAAGGGAAATTTCTTTTTCAAAAAGTTCTTCCTTGTTCTGCTCCTGACGGCGAATGATGTTTTTCACCATGTCAGCCGTTTGATTCGTATGATCAAAACGGTTCATCAATGCAGTATGTCCCTGACGCTGATGTTCTTCATTCGTCCTTCTTTCCTGAGCGGAAAGGGTAACCGGATCGGAACTCTTTATCGTAATCGGCGTTGCTGAAAGTTCATATGTCGCAGTTTTACTATCCACTACATAGAAATCAACATTTTTCCCTTTCTTTAATGCGTCATGCACAATCGAAGCAAGCCGGGCTTCATATTTCGCCATATTCTTGGGAACACTGATATCACCGAGATCACCTACATCCTTAACCAATTCCTGTGCCGGCCGGCCGTCTACGAGAATATAATTTCCGAAATATTTGTTATCTTTATTGCTTTCTTTATCGGATTCCATTTTTGCATCCGCAACATTATAAACGGCATGAATGAGATTCTTCACGCGATTTTCATTAACGGAATCCGCTTCTGTTACTTCCAGTTTTATTTCCAGCGGACGGAAATAAAACGGGGTAGCATTCAGATCATGATTTAAAGCAATTTTCGGCAAAGGATACCCGAACTGTTCCCTGAAAAACCGGTTCAGTTTGTCGGAACCGGGATCCGGGATATTTGGATTATTCTGCATTTTAATCCCGTAAGCATATTCCATTCCGCTGACGTAATTTTCATAATCCAAAAGCGGGGACGAATTCTTAATCTCATTTGCACGCTGTAAAAATTTGGTTTTTAACTGCTCATTATTGCAAAGATCTGCCGCAATCCGATACGTTTCATATTCATTCGAAGCCGTAATGATTTCATCATAGAGCCCTTCGATTCTGTCTTTTACTTTATCCAGTAAGACATTGGTAATCGGAGAAACCATCTTGGAATTAATTTCCACATGGTACATTCTCTCTTCCATTCCCTTACGATATGCATTGTCCATGGAATTGATGACATAATCTTTTGCCTCCTCAAGAATGGATTCTTCGGCGGCGTTCAGTTCATTATAAAAAGTTTCACGTTTTATAAGGATTGCCTCGCATTTTTCGCGAATTTCCTCTACATTCGTATTTCTTTTCTGTCCGGGAACAAAGCTGATTCCGGTACCGGAGAAGGTTAAAGGCTTTGCAGTAAATTTCAGATTTCCTTCCGGGTCTTCCAAAGGCATGGTAAAAAAGATTTCACTTGTCGGATGAAAGCTTTCTGCTGCAATAATCTGATATTTAAATTCTGTCAAATCATCTTCTTCAAGATGCGAGTTTTGGGCGGAATATCTTTTGGTATAGATTTCATTTACCGATTCCTCACCGATATAAATACAGTCAAAAATATCAAGGTGATGTTTTTTTAGCATATAATTTACAACCGGAAATTTCGGTGCCAGACTCGTTTTCACATCTTTGCCGGCCACTTTCATTTTGCCGTCAACAGGCGGCTTCGGAGCACGCAAAAATTCCGAAGCCTCCTCTAAAGTAAGAGGCTTGGTTGTATCTAATGTAAATGCAATATCAATGGAATCTTCCTTCGGAAGAACGGTATGCGTTTCATCATTCAGGCTGACATTCTTTCCGCCTTCGATATGTTTTACGGTATAAAGCGTAAGCCCTTCCGGATTATCTTTCAGGATTCTGAAGACTTCCAGCTTCTTGGCAAAATTTTGTTCCTCTATCGGAAGATTGTCATATTTATTTCCGACAATCTGATTGACGGATTGTCCGTTTGAGACAATTAAGTCAAAAGGACTTAATTTTGCATCATTCGGCGCAATCATGCCGGCGGCACTGTATAAGGTTTCAAAAGTTTTGTGATAGAATTCTTCGAGCATATCCTTTTTTTCTTCGGATAACTCTAAAATATTATCCGGACAGTCATCCGGAATAATACTGATTGCCGGTTCCAGCATCATATTTGTCAATTCTCTCCCTTTTTTAATGGGAGTTTCTGCATTAATATCGAGTGTTGCTTCTTCCATTGTCTTTACGGTTTCCCTGCATACCTTCTGACCCGGAAATGTAGCAGAGTCACCGTTTAAGAATTGAAGAAACGCTTCATCCTGATTCTTTATTTTCGGTAAAGTTATAACGGAATTTACCCCATACCGGTGTGCACCGACCAGGGAAAGCGGCAGCTCGGAAATGGTTTTGCCGGAAAACTGCGTGGAATAATGCTTTAAATCATCAAAAAATCCGGCAGCAAACTGATACTCATCTTTATTGTAATATTCGGCAAGTAATTCAAGTGAAATGGATACGGAACTGACAAAGGCATCCAGTTTCAGTTCCTCTAAATCCGCCTGTATAGGATCGTAAACTTCATTATAAGCTTTACGAATCGGGGATAAATCGATTTTTGAATATGACCTGTACACACCGTTACGAAGATCCTGCATATCCTGGCTTAAATCAACATAAAGAATCCGCAGAAGTTCCGTTAGTTTTTGATATTTTGCGGCATATTCGATATTATCGAAACGATATTCCGGGACACGGAAATTCTGAATCTTTTGCATCGCATTCTTATGCATTCTTGCAAGGTCTTTGGCACATTCCGTCGCCGGACGTTTTGTGTCATCCATCATTTCGATGAACCCTTTCATGTAATTCATAAGCTCATCATGGGAAAA
>CACZRH010000186.1 GCA_902783455.1 uncultured Lachnospiraceae bacterium
AAGGCCTGTCTGCCAGTCATGGCAGTGAATGATGTCGGGACGGAAATCAAGAAGAGGCATTGCAGCCAGTGCTGCCTTGCTGAAGAAAATGAATTTTTCCATGTCATCCAGAACATTTCCGGAATAAGGACGGAAACCACCGAACATGGACTCGTTATCAATAAAGTAATAGGTCACTCCGTCCACTACCGCTTCAAGAATTCCCACATACTCACTTCTCCAATGGAAATCCATATAGAAGCTGGTCTTGAATACCATCTTATCTCTCCATTCCTGGGAGATACAGGTATACTTCGGAATCATGACCCTTACATCAAAATACTTCTTATCCACACATTTGGGAAGCGATCCGACAACGTCTGCAAGACCTCCCGTTTTGATAAAAGGTACACTCTCCGATGCAACAAATAAGATATTCTTCATATCTTCACCCTCCGGCATTATTATTTTTTGCTTACCATATCGTTTTCAAACTCCGGGCCCCATTTCACCCCTGACCCGGATTGAATTGCTTATCCTTAACTATTATATTATAAAGCATTTTCAGCCACAAGTAAACAATGATTCCGTCCGTTTTAAAGACACAATTATGCGCTAAAATGCTTTTTTAAAATCTTTGCCTGATGAATGAGTTCCTTGGCATTCTGAGTTGCAGCTTCCATTTTTCCCCCGCCTCCGAGCAGCCTGGTCAATTCCGCAACGGACTCATACTGGAAGAGCTTCTTTACTTCCGTCGCAGTATGTCCTTCCTTTTCGGTTTTGACAATTTCAAAATGTGTATCCGCCATGGCCGCAATCTGCGGAAGATGCGTGATGCAGATTACCTGCAGATCTCTTCCTAAAAGCCCTAATTTCTCCGATACCTTCCATGCGGTATTGCCGCTGATTCCGGCATCGATCTCATCGAAAATCAGTGTATGCACCAATTCACGGCTGGCTGACACGGTTTTGATTGCAAGCATGATTCTTGATAATTCTCCGCCGCTTGCCACATCACAAAGCGGTCGCATAGGTTCCCCGACATTCGTGGAAATCCAGAACTTAGCAAGATCAAAGCCCTTTGCGGTATATTTTTCATTTTGTTCAAAACGTACCTCAAAACGGTTGTCGTTGAAGTTAAGATCCGTCAGTGCCTGACTCACTTCGCCGGCAAAACGGACACCCTCCGCCTTACGAAGGTTGGATAATTCCATGCATTTTTCCTTCAGGCTTTTCTCCGCTTTCTCAAGTTTCTCCATCAGCTCCGCACGGTAGCTTTCAAACGAAAGAAGCTTTTCATATTCCTTCGTTTTCTCTTCAGCGAATTTCATCATCGCTTCATAGGTCCGCCCGTATTTCATAAAAAGAGAATTGATTTCATCATATCGTTCCCTGGCATGTTTGAGCGTTTCCTCATCAAAATCCATGCCCTCCAGATAGCTTTGCATGCTGCGTAAAGTATCCTGCACGATGTCCTGTGCCTGCTCAAGGCTTTCCTCAAATTCCGATATTTCATCGGTCAGACCGGAAACCTGGGACAACTCCCGAAATGCATAGGTAAAGCACCTTAAAACCCCGTCGTCCTCGGATAATGAAACCTCCGCTGAGGATAACGCTTTCGCTATACGCTCGCCGTTCTCCGCAAGATGAAGATACTCTTTTAACTCCTCTTCCTCTCCCGGTTTTACCGCGGCAGCCTTTATTTCATCCAGCTGATATTTGATAAAATCCAAATCCCGCTGTCTCTTGGTTTCATCCTCTTCGAGGGAATCCGCCTCATGGCGATAAGATGCGTACTCCGAATACAGCGCGGCAATTTCTTCCTTCCGTTCTTTTAATTCCGACCCTGCGTAACCGTCCAGAATCTCAATATGCATGGACTCCTTTAAAAGGTTCTGATAATCATGCTGGCCGTAAATGTCTAAAAAACTGTCGGCAATTCTTCGTAAATCCGCACTGTTTACGGTAACGCCGCAGATTTTTCCGACGGATCTTTGATGTGTGATTTTACGCTGAATAATGACAATGTCGTCTTCGGCATCAATATCCAGTTCGTTTAACAGATTTCTTTGCGCCTCATTGTCGATGGAAAACTGAAGCTCCACAAATGCGGACTCCTCACCTTCCCGGATGACATCCGTTTTTGCTTTGCCTCCGAGTGCTAACGAAATGCTTCCGAGTAATACGGATTTGCCGGCACCCGTTTCGCCGGTCAGAATATTGAGACCGTCCGTAAATTCGACTTCAACATCATCAATTAAGGCATAATTTTTTGCGTGTAAATACAGTAACATGTTTCCTCCTTACAGATCATTAAGAGGGTTCTCGCTCACTCCGTTCATTACCATACAGTAATATTTGATCTATGGTCACATGTAAATAGAATTTGTTTTAGTTTTGATTCATTTCTTTACTCATGAATCAGTTCGTTGATTTTATTCTTTAATCCGACCGCATCCGAAAAGCTTTTCGTTGCCGCCATAATCGTATCATCTCCCGCGATGCTTCCGACAATTTCCGGAAAATGCATGGCGTCCACGGCCGCTGCCACAGCCATTGCCATTCCCGAAACCGTTTTTAAAACCAGCAGATTTCCGGCCGGTTCCATACTGATCAAACCGTCGTGCATCATACGGACGTATTTATCATTTAACTGTCCGGTCCCTGATAAAATCGCATATTTCTGCCGTCCACCCGCAGCCGGAACCTTGGATAAATTCAACTCCCTGATATCTCTTGACACCGTGGCCTGCGTAACGTTAAATCCTTCTTCCCGCAGTTTTTCGGCAAGCTCCTCCTGCGTTTCGATTGCGTTATGATTGATGAGTTCGATAATTCTTAATTGTCTTTTCTGTTTCATAAATTATTTCTCAACTCTCTTTCATCTTGCGGTGAAGAGTCTCCATGAAGCTGACTTCGTTTAAACAAATCATTTTGACATGACATTCGGCGCCGGTAACACCAATCCGGTCACCCGGCGATAAAATGCCGTTTTCCTTTCCGTCAAAATCAACTTCCATCTGTTCCGAGAACTCATCCTCATGCGTCGGAAGCATCTCGACTTCCACATAATCGGTAGCCTTTAAAACAAGGCTTCTGTTCATCAGGGTATGCGGGGAAATCGGCGTTACAATCAGTATTTCCGCTGCAGGATCCACAATCGGTCCGCCTGCGGAAAGATTGTATGCCGTAGATCCGGTCGGCGTGGAAAGAATCACACCGTCAGCGCTGTAATTCTTTAATAATTTTCCGTTGATATAAATATTAAAATTCAAAACCTGCAGTCTTCCGTTACGCGTAATGACAACATCATTGACCGCATTGTCCTGATAAACCGTTTTCCCTTTTTTGATTACGCTTCCGGTAAGCATCATTCTGTTCTGAACACTGTAATCGCCTGCAAGCAGCCGGTTCAGGGCATCTTCCACATGATCGCAGTCCACTTCGGCTAAATATCCCATATGCCCCATATTGATTCCGAGAATCGGGATATCATGCGCGGAAAGCTGATTTGCAAACTGCATTATGGTACCGTCACCGCCGAGCATAATCGCACACGTTGCGCCTTCCATTAATACCTCGTTCAGCGACTTCACCTTACGGTCCACCAGCGTTCTTACCACTTCCACGTCACGGTCGGCAAGAAATGTACAGACCTTCTCCGTAACAAAGAGATCCACATCCTTAAACCGGTTTGTAATTACAAGAATTCTTTTTTTCATACGCGTAACCCTGTATTGCTTCGTTTTATTAACTTTGCACCATTTACTCTGCTTTAAATACTTTGCCTTATTTGCTCTCCGTGTAAAAAACGTTCCGATTTACAAGGTACTGTGTGAGGCATCGACTACGGATTTTGCCATATTCTCAAATGATGCATTCATCTCCCCTGTCAGTTCCTTTGTAACATCCGCTTTGCGAAGATGGACAAGATATTCGATATTTCCCTCCGGTCCGCGAATCGGGGAAAATGTCAGCCCCAGCACTTCAAATCCGGTTGCAGATGCAAACTGCAGTACGGAAAGGATGACCTCCTCATGTACTTTCGCATCTCTTACAACACCCTTCTTGCCCACTTTTTCACGGGTGGTTTCAAACTGGGGTTTAATCAGGCATACCATCTCGCCGTCATCTTTTAATAATGCGTAAGCGGGGGGAAGAATCTTCGTCAGGGAAATAAACGATACATCCACGGATGCAAAATCTAAGATATCCTCTATATCTCCCGGCTGCATGTATCGAAAATTCGTTTTCTCCATACAGACAACACGTTCGTCATTTCGAAGCGACCATGCAAGCTGTCCGTGTCCGACATCCACCGCATACACCTTTACCGCGCCGTTTTGCAGCATACAGTCCGTAAATCCTCCGGTGGAAGCACCGATATCCATACAGATTTTTCCGTTTAAATCAAGAGGAAATTCCAAAAGGGCCTTTTCGAGCTTCAATCCTCCACGACTGACATATTTCAGTGTCTCGCCCCGGACTTCGATTTTTGCCGTTTCTTCATCGAAAAGATCACCGGCTTTATCCTCTTTCTGCCCGTTTACATAGACAATTCCGGACATTATATATGCTTTCGCCTTTTCTCTTGAAGGCGCAAGATTTTTATTTACAAGTATTACATCCAATCGGTTTTTCATAAATCACAACCCGGACAAGTGTCCTGAAAATCACACAAAATTACATAGATTCGACAATTCGTTTCGTAATGCTCTCAGCATCCATTCCGAGTTCCTTTAACAGTAAATCCACATTGCCGTGTTCCACAAAGCGGTCAGGAATCGCAATATTCAGTAATTTTGCCTTTGTCTTCAGCGTATCCGTATACTCTCTTACATTTTCCCCGTAACCGCCGCAAAGAACATTTTCTTCAAGCGTAACAAGGAGTTTGTGCTTTTTAGCTGCCTTTGCAATCATCTCCTCATCAATGGGTTTTACGAATCTGGCATTGACCAAACTGGACGAAATCCCCTGATCCTCCAGCAAATCCCGTACAGCTGTGGCAATACGCACCATGCTTCCGACCGCAATCAGGCAAACGTCACCGCCTTCGTAAATCCATTCCGATTTGCCGTATTCAATGTCCGGACGGTTTTCATAAAGACCTTCAAACGCCTGTCCCCGCGGGTAACGAACCGCAACCGGTCCGTTAAATTCCACTGCAAAACGGAGCATATCCGCAAGCTCCCATTTATTCTTCGGAGCCATAACAGTCATATTCGGGATCGTCGATAAATAAGATAAATCAAAGATACCCTGATGCGTTTCCCCGTCGCTTCCCACAAGACCGGCCCGGTCAATCGCAAATACAACCGGAAGATTCTGAATGCAGACATCATGAAGCACCTGATCATACGCTCTTTGCAGGAAGGAAGAATAAATCGCAACCACCGGCCGG
>CACZRH010000187.1 GCA_902783455.1 uncultured Lachnospiraceae bacterium
GTTTACGGATGATTATCTGGCAGCACCCATACCGACGCCGAATACGACAATAATTGCAACTGCAAACAGTACGGATAATCTGCCGGAAGAAATATTGAATCGTTTTGATATTATATATAAATTCGAAGAGTATTCAGATGAAGAGAAACTTGTAATTGGTCGGGATTATGCGCTTCCCGGGATTTACGAAAAATTTGGGCTGTTTAAAGAGGATATTGAGATTCCGGATGAAACCATTCGTTATATTTCGAGAAATTATTGTACGGATTTCGGATGCAGGGATCTTAAGTCGAATTTGGAATGGATAATGCGGGCGTATCTCGGTGAAAGAAAAAATCAGGGATTCGTTGCAGACAAAACTTTTACGGATCATGTTCTTGGTTCAATCGTTGATAAATCCAATCGGTCGATTTGCTTTAATCGGGACCGGGAGGAGTATACGCAGGGCATGGCAGAGGAAATACAGAAATATCTTTTCTTAGGAAGAAGCAGGGCTGCAGCAGAAGCAGCCGGGCTGTCTCAGGGCTTTATTGAAAAAAAACTGGACTATCTTCAGGCTTGCAGGACCGGATACTGTGCATATGAATTTGATTCGGTTGCCTTCCGTGAAAATCTGGATAAGAGTCATTACGGAATGGAAAATGTCAAGGAAGCTGTTGCCAATTTCTTTTATATGAATACAAGATTTAAGAATTATTATATGAACCTTGCATTAATCGGGGAAAAAGGAACCGGAAAGAGCAGCATTAGTAAATCTGTTGCAAAAGCAATGAATCGCGTTTGCGTTGTCGTAAATTTAAACGGAATCAGAGATATATCATATCTTACGGGATGCAGTGATTTTTATAAGGATTCAACTCCGGGAATAATCCTGCGGGCCATCAAAAAAGCGGGTGGAACGGGTAAGCTGGTTATTCTTTTGGATGAGATTGACAAGATGCCGAGAGAATTGTCCTATGTTCTGATTGACATTCTGGACCGCCATTTTACGGACAATTTTTTGGGAGTTCCGGTGGATTTGACGAATGTGATTTTTATAGCAACGGCCAATAACTGGGATAATGTGGATCCGATTCTTAAAGACCGTTTCAAGTGCGTTTATGTGGAAGGATATTCCAAGAGGGAAAAACTGCATATTCTGGATGAATATGTGATTCCGAAGATGGAGGAATCCTACGTTGCAAAAGGAAATCTGAGCATTTCCATGGATGACGAGGCAAAAGACATTTTACTTGAGAATTACTGCGCATCTTTCTCCGCAAGGGATGTGGAGAAGAATATGCAGACGATTGTGGCAAAAATGCTGAACGATGATTATTCCGAAACAGGGCAGGATTCCGATAGGCTGAATATTAAGGCAAAGGATGTATTTAAGATTCTCGGAAGACAGCAGGTTTCAAGCGGTAATTTCCCTGCGGGTGGCAAGGCAATTCCGGGAGTGGCTAAGGCATTGGCAGTAAGCGGTGGAAATACAGGCAAGTGTTTCGCAATCGAAACCGTATTGATTCCGTTTGAATCGGATCGGGAGGAAAATCTCCACATTACCGGACTGCCGAAGGAAAGCACTGTGGATTCCTGTAAAATAGCACACGTATTTTTGAAGCGAAACTATCCGGATTTAATGAAGAAGAAAGACGTCTATATTCATTTTGCTGAAGGCGCGGTTCCCAAAGACGGTCCGTCGGCAGGCGTGGCGATTGTAATGTCCATTCTCAGCGCTGCGAAAGGCGTTCCGATTATGATTGAAAAAGCAAATGACTGTGCCTTTACCGGAGAGATTTCCTTGGCTGCAGGCGGTGTTTTTGCAATCGGAGGCGTCAAGGAGAAAATTCAGGCGGCCTATTCGTCCGGTTGCAGGAAGGTATTCATTCCCACAGAAAATTATGTTCAGCTGACCGATGAAGAGTTGAAGGAATATGATATGGAGATTATTCCCGTTAATTATGTAAGTGAAGTGATTGATGAAGTTTTTGCTGATTTTTGTGCTTAAATGGTTGGGACGGTGTGTCAGGTAAACCGGTGTAGCGGGTGAACTGGTGGTACCGGCTGAACAGGTGGTGGCGGGTGAACTGTGAATCATGAAAAATGACACAATATCCCCGTCACTATATGTCAAATGACACATTGTCCCCGTTACCATGTGTCAAAATACCGGAGGCAGGAACATGGAAAATGAAAAGAAAATTGAAATAGATAATTTTATTTCCCTGGAATCAGGCAAGATGCTCTTTGTTCTAGAGGAAATCGAAGTCGGAAGCAGACAGTTTGTGTATACTGTGGAAATATCACTTGATGGGATTCCGAAACAACTTTGGGATTTTTATATGGATGAAATGGTGAGCAACGATTATCTGTTTCGGACCCACCTGACAAATAATTATGATTTTCATGAAGCTATTATCATAGATGGTGAAGAATATATTGTTGAGATTGATGATGAGCTATACGACCCTTTAAGAGATGCTTTTCGTGAGCAGATTATGTGGAAATTAGAAAATTATGGTTATGATCCTGAGTTTATCGACATTCTTTTTGGGAAAACCGCATAATGATTTGCAATTGAGCTGA
>CACZRH010000188.1 GCA_902783455.1 uncultured Lachnospiraceae bacterium
GGAAATTTCTCCTTACGGAGAAATCTCGTAATAAAAACGCCCGGGCAAGACCGGGCGAACTTAAGGAAGACTATGGCATTGGAAAGACACTGGTTTGCAAAGAGAGGGACACTGGTGGGACAACCGTTTTTGACTTTGTGGTGTAGAATGTAATCTGTAATCTATTATTAAACGATCACGAATAGTTAGGGCTTGCTTCGGTTGCCCTTATTTTGAAAGATGTAAAGAGGAAAGGGCGATTTAGTTAGGCGGTGGCTTCTTGAATCGCCCTTTTTCATACTGATTCATGGTATAATTAGTGCATCTTTTAATTCTATTAAAGAAACGTATCAATAATATAACAGGGTATTTTCTATGAGTATAAAAGCAAAGCTTGATTATGTAAAAACAATATCAGAGGAAGAGGAATTATACAGATACATTGACTTTTATAATTGGGACGATGGATTTGATATTCCGAAAGCAATTATGGAGAACCCCAATTGCACTTTGCCGATTGCTCTTTTGATGTTTGAATTGGCGGATGGATATTCTTATCTTGAATCCAAGGACGAATACGCAGATCAAAAGGAATGGCTGGCATTTGTTGATACATTATATCACCGTGTTCTGGACGGGAATTTTCCAAAAGGAAAATTGCCGTTTACGCCGCAGTTGAATAAAGTTCAGATTTACAAATTGAAAAAGGCCTTGCCGGAAGAGGAATATATTTTTATTACGCCGATTGAAGCAGAGGTGGAAGAGATAGATTGGAAAGAATCTGAAGAAATGTTTCGGTTATATGATATTTTCCTGCAGGGGAAGCCGGATTTTCCTGCAATTTGCCCGGTATGCGCTCGAAAAAGCGGGCATGTTTATCTGAATCGTAACGAGGATTCTGATCGAGGAGGAATATGGGCCTGGTGTAGTGAATGCAATTCTTATGTGCATGCGCAAGCGTGCATTCCAAAATGGTGGTTTAATCCCACTTTTATAGATGAATCGAAACTTTATGCGGGGGATGCCGATGAATTGGATTTACATACATCCTCTATTGATAGTTTTGTTGATGAATTGCTTCAGAAATATTGTTTTTCTAAGGATGTATGCAAATACTGCATTCGAAAAGAATATGAGTTCCCTAAAATAGATAAGTGTCCGGATTGCGGGAAAGAAACAATGATGATTTCGCTGGATGGCCCGTGCCTTATACTTTGTTGCAGTAATTGCGGATATAAAGTGGTGGGAGCAAGCTTTTTTCCGCCATGCAGCCATGACGAACTTGAATATACTATTACGATAAAAAACATAGAAAAAGAAAAGAAAATCCGAGTGGCAAAGCTTTTTGGAATTAATGTAAAAGAGTTATTGGTAGCATTCAGGGAGAATCATAAAATTGAAACCATATTGAAAATAGATGAAACGATTACTTTATTAAATGGACTTAATGAATTAGGCGTAATTTATGAAGTAACACCGGATATCGAAGTAAAGTATCCGGAAATAATGACGTGCAAATATAGGTAAAAAGTTTTATGGATTCGAGCGGGATGTGGGAAGGAGGAAGTTATCTATGTTTTCCGGGCTGGTGACAGTACGAATAGAAAAAGATGCTAATTATATTAAATATATCAAAATGATCAGAGAATATGATAATTCACTGTCGATAGCTGACCTGAAAAAAGCAATTGACAACGGTGATGTTGTTTTTTCGTTTGATTCGAAAAACAATCCGATTATAGCTGACGGAAAAACCAATACCGATTTATTCCTCGAGACTTATTTTATCAGGACTTTGCGAGCATTGAAAAAAGCGGGAGCAAAGATGGTTGTAACTGAGGAAAAGTATGGATTTGTTTGCGAAGAGTTTATGCCGAAGAAGAAAAAAACAGCAGCACGGTCGACTAAAAAAACAGATGAGGCTGTTATGGACGAGATAAAAACAAAATGGATTCTCCCAGAGAATTATCTTGAATATCTTAAGAATAATCCGAAGACCAGAACAGTAGAAATTGAAAATGAGGAAGACCTGGTAAGAATCGAAATCTGTATTTATGGAGCAAAGGATCTCATCAAACTGCAGGATGGATATTCTTATAATCCTGTTGAAGGGAAGACGATTGAAGATTGGAACCCGAATTATGTTGTTATTGCTGATTCGGATGCAGATCCCTACTGTATTGATATTAGCAAAGATAATGCTCCTGTATTATTTGCAGAGCATGGAACAGGAACTTGGGAATTTGACGAATACAGCGATTCTTTTGA
>CACZRH010000189.1 GCA_902783455.1 uncultured Lachnospiraceae bacterium
AAGAGAGAAAAAGTATGAGCTATCGAAAAAAAGAAACGGCAACCGTGGTTTCACAGGAAATGATTTCGGAAGGAATCTATGATTTGAGAATGAAAACACCGGCAGCAGCAAATTGCGTGCCGGGACAGTTTGTAGGAATCTTTCCGCCGTCCGATTCCAAAATGCTGATGCGTCCGATCAGCATTTGCGATGTCTATCCGGAAGAGGAAATTCTTCGTACGGTATACCGCATAAGCGGAGATGGAACGAAACTGATTTCCGGATTAAAAATCGGAGACCGGGTGGATTTACTAGCGGTGCTGGGGAACGGATTTCCCTTAGATGCAGCAAAAGGAAAACGTGTTGCGATTATGGGAGGTGGAATCGGAATTCCGCCGATGTTATTTACGGCAAGAGCGTTAACCGGTATTTCCGAAAAGACGGAAATATATCTCGGCTATCGCAACAGCGACATCTTTTTATCAAACTCGTTTGGTCCGTACGGTACGGTAAATGTGGTCACGGAAGACGGCAGTATCGGGTATCGGGGAAATGTTCTCGATGCAATCCGTGAACGGGAATACAACCCGGAAATCATATATGCCTGCGGTCCGATGCCGATGCTTCGGGCGATTAAGAAATATGCGGAAGAAACCGGTGCGACGGCTTATATTTCGTTAGAAGAGAGGATGGCCTGCGGAGTCGGTGCATGTCTCGGATGCGTGTGCAAAACCGTAAAGAAAGATGCTCATTCTCATGTGAATAATACGAGAATTTGTACGGAAGGTCCTGTATTTGATGCTTCCGAAGTGGATATTTAAGGGAAGGTCTGATTTTTTCCGTCATACTATGCGGATAAAGAAGAAAAAACAGAAAATGGACGAAACCGGAAGAAAAAGCCGGAAAGAAAAGAAAAGCGGAGAACAGAATGGATACAAAAGTTACAATAGCAGGGGTGGAATTGAAAAATCCCGTCATGACGGCATCCGGAACCTTCGGGTCCGGAATGGAATATTCGGATTTTGTGGATTTGAACAGACTTGGGGCAATTGTGACGAAGGGTGTTGCAAATGTGCCGTGGAGCGGAAACCCGACGCCGAGAGTAACGGAAACACCGAGCGGAATGTTAAATGCAATCGGTTTGCAGAATCCCGGCGTGGATGTTTTTATCGAAAGGGATCTGGAGTTTTTAAAACAGTATGATATTCCCGTAATTGTCAATGTCTGCGGTCACACCGTGGAAGAATACTTGGAAGTGGTGGAACGACTAGCGGATACGAATGCGGCCATGCTTGAAATTAATGTTTCCTGCCCCAATGTGAAGCAGGGGGCGATTGCATTCGGACAAAAAACGGATGCGCTTTATGATATTACCAAAAGGATTAAGGCGGTGGCAAAACAGCCGATTATCATGAAATTAAGTCCGAACGTAACGGATATTACGGAAATGGCGAAAGCAGCAGAAGCAGCAGGGGCAGATGCAATTTCCTTGATCAATACTATTACCGGTATGAAGATCGATATTCAAAAACGTAAATTTGTGCTTGCCAATAAAACCGGCGGGCTGTCCGGTCCTGCAATCCGGCCGGTTGCCGTTCGCATGGTATACCAGTGTGCGCAGGCCGTGCAGATTCCGATTATCGGAATGGGAGGAATTGCAACGGCGGAAGACGCACTGGAATTCATCATGGCAGGTGCAACCGCGGTAAGTGTGGGGGCCGTGAATTTTTCAAATCCGTATGCAACGGTGGAAATCATAGAAGGCATCGAGCGCTTCGGCGAAGAAACGAATACCGGATCCATAAAGGAATTGATCGGCTGTGTAAGTTAGTGATTTTGGGAAAGGATGCAGGCAATGGATGGTATTGTCCTGAAAGCATATGCAAAAATAAATCTCGGACTGGATGTGCTAAGACGCAGAGAGAATGGATATCATGATCTTCGCATGATTATGCAGACCGTTCGGATTTATGATGAAATAAACATTCAAAGAACCGCGAATCCGGGAGAAATTGTTTTAACTTCGAATGTTCCGGGGCTTCCGTGTGATGAGAGAAATCTGATTTGCAAAGCAGCCCGTAAGATGATGGAGGAATATTCTCTTCCCGACGGTCTTTTGATTGCATTAAACAAGCAGATTCCGATGGCTGCGGGAATGGCGGGCGGAAGTACGGATGCGGCTGCGATTTTTAACGGATTGAACCGTCTGTTTGAGTTAAAGGAAGGGAAAGAGAACCTCTGTAAGCTCGGTGTACAAATCGGTGCCGATGTTCCTTACTGTATCATGGGCGGTACATATTTAGCCGAAGGAATCGGCGAAATACTGACCCCCCTGCCCAAAGCGCCCGATACAAATCTGGTGGTGATAAAACCCGATTTCGATGTTTCGACCAAATATGTGTATGAGAATCTTCATGCGAATGAATTAAAAAATCATCCGGATATCGACGGGCAGATTCGGGCCCTGAAAGAGGGCGATATCAGGGCACTTGCGGATCGAATGGGAAACGTTTTGCAAAATGTTACCATTGAAAAATATCCCGAAATTCAAAGCATAAAAGAGGATTTGATAAAGCTTGGTTCGTTCGGTTCGATGATGAGCGGAAGCGGTCCGTCCGTATTCGGTATGTTTGAAAAAAAAGAATCGGCCGTTTCGGCTGCGGAAGGGATGAAAGAAAAATATCCCTCTGCGGCGGTTTTCGTAACGGATTTCGTTTCCGATATTGAGGAGTAGTTTTTTGGAACAAAAGAAATGCAGCGTCAGGGTTTTAAGTATTTTAAAGCATGACGGGGAAACAGAAGAAATTGAGACGCTTTCCGAAGGGTTTCTTCGGAAAAAAGAAAAATCCGTAGAAATCGTTTATCGGGAAATTGCGGATGATGAGTCGGAGGAAACCAAAGTACATATTACGTTTTCCTCTTCTGAATCCGGGTCAAAAGGATATGAATGCCGGATTGTAAGGAAAGGGTCCACGGAGTCGGAAATGCTTTTTCTTCCGGATTACGAGACCTGCTGTATGTATCGCACACCGTTCGGAGAGCTGGGATTCGAGATAAATACTTCGCTGGTTGAGTTTAATACGGAATCCGAGTGCGTAAAGGGGCATTTAAAATATTCGCTTTCGTCTAACGGAAGCGCATTATCGGAAGCGGAAGTGACGATTATTGCCGTTTAGAGTATTGCCCCGCGGTATGAATTTTGTTACAATGTATTTTGTTCGTGAGGAAGGTATTCCCGTTTGAAAACGGGTCAGAAAGGAAATTGAATGGAAGCACTTTTATTATTTCAGATGTCGGTTCCCATGATTGTTGCGATTGTTCTGCTGGTGTTGATGGCAGCCGCAGCCGTGGTTTTATATTTTTTAGGAAAAAAGATGCAGAAAAAGCAGGAGGAACAGGATGCTTATCTTGCAGCAAACAAGCAGACGGTTTCGATGCTTATCATAGACAAGAAAAAAGTAAAATTTAAGGATGCCGGTTTTCCGCAGTCCGTAATTGATCAGGCACCGAAGATGAGCCGGGGAATGAAAGTTCCGGTTGTAAAGGCAAAAATCGGTCCTCAGATTATGACCTTTATTGCGGATGAAAAGATTTTTGATTCCATTCCCGTAAAGAAGGAAGTGAAAGCGGTAATCAGCGGAATGTATATTCAGGGTGTAAAGAACATTCACGGAAAAGTCGAAACACCGCCTCCCCAGAAGAAGAATTTCTTTAAGCGGACGGTGGAAAAGCTTCAGGAAAAGGCCGGTGCGAAGCCGCTTAATAAATAAAGAATGGCTGAAATGCAAACTAAAAAACAGAATAAGGGTCGTATTTTCAAAGCACTTATTTATCTCATGATTGCACTGTTACTTGTATTGGTTTATCTGTGTAACCGTGAAATCGTTTTTATGCAGGACGATTTATGGTATTGGACAAACTTAAAGACCGGTACAGCCATAAACGGAGTGAAAGATATAGTGCAGAGTCAGATATGGCACTATTTTAACTGGGGCGGAAGAACGGTAGCACATACTTTGCTCCAGTTTTTGTTGTGGGGCGGAGGAACCTTTTGCAATATTGTGAATACGATTGCATTCGCGGCTCTTTCGGTTTTTCTCGGGAAACAGGGAAAAAAATGGAATGCGTCGATGCTTTTACTTGCAGGCAGCATGCTGGTTGCGTTTAATCCGAATATCATTGAAACTCTTTTCTGGCAGTCCGGCTGTGCAAATTATTTATATATGACACTGCTTTCGTTCCCGCTGGCGGGAATTTATCTTTCGCAGTTATCCAAAGAAGAGGAGAAGGTAATAGGAAATCCGGCGGTTGAAATTCTGAAGGCATGCGGTGTATTTATATGGGGCATTTTGGCAGGATGGACCAATGAAAATCTCGGTCCCTGTATTTTCTTAATCACAATCGCTGTTGAAATCATTCTCATGCGCAGAAAAAAGAAGATAGCACCTTGGATGATAGCAGGCAGTGTTTCCACGGCTATAGGAAGTGCGTGCATGATTCTTGCACCCGGAAATTACGTTCGGGAAGATACGATTACTTCTTTAGGAAGCCGGAAACTGGATTTGTTCAAAAGAGTCGTGGATTATTTCCGGGGCGCATTTGAATATTTGTTACTTGCAATTTTAGTAACCATTCTGGTTTATGTGATGTACCGGATGGTTTTGAAAAAGCTTCCCGATCCGGTTACGTATATTTTAATCGGAGCGGGAGTCGTATCCTATCTGGCACTGGTGATTTCGCCCCATCTTCCGGACCGGGCCACATTCGGAATTATGTGTTTCTTTATCTGGGCAACGCTTCGTATGTTTTCTGAGATTTGCGAAGAAATAAAAAAAGAGCGTTTCCGCTTTCTGATTACATTTTTTATCGCTGCGGTTGCGCTTCATAAACTGTTCTTCTTATGGGCAGGTGGTGTCGGCTGGTACCGGTATGTGTGATGATAGGAACTACTGATAAAAAAGATTCCCGATGTGAAAGCGATTGAAGGATACGTCAATTACTTCATGCAAGGAAGTCATACTGTAGGTATGGGTTCCCTGCTTCCGGTAGGAAACCGGAAGGGAAAGCGGAAGATCCTCCAAATACAGAGTGGAAAGGTCTTCTTCCTGATAGTTTCCGGGTTCGTCGGAAACAGTTCTGAAAATTAAATTATGTCCGTATTCTGTTTCGGTACTCTGCTGCAGAATGCGGATTTTTTTATTGTTTTGCATATATACCGGTCCTCCGTTACGAAGAAGGAAGGACGGGCTTGCGTATTCCGGAGGAAGGCTTTGATAAACCGGGTCGGAGGAAAAAAGGTCGGAAAAGGAAAGCATTACCAGGGAGGTCTGCTTGGGGTTGTCCGGATTTTCCTCGCAGGATAAGAGCGTGATTTCATCACCGTTTTGCGATAAAACTACAGTATCAACAAGCTTTTTTCCGGTCGGGAATTCGCGCAGCAGTTTTACGGAAAAATCCACGGGATTTAACTCATAAAAGCGAAGAGACAAAGCTTCGGAACATTCCGGCATCAGGATGTAACGGTTTTGGTAAGTGAAAATAACCGGAAAGGACAAATGAAATTCTTCCTCGAGAATACCTTTTGGAGAAGTCAGTTTTCCGCTTTCCGTAAAAGAGGATACGCCGATGAATCCTTTCTTTTTTTTGCGGTCAAAAATTTCCATAAAAAGAATATCCTTCCCGTTTATTTCGGCAAGAAGGGGATCCGCATACCAGAAACGGAGTGTCGGTTTCAAGAGGTGAAACGGTTCGTTTTCCCCTTTCGGGAAGGTCGTTTTATCCGCATCCGTATTTGGAATGGGGCGATATGCAATTGCGTATGCAAAATCGAAAAACGCTTTTGCCAAAGCACTTTTTACTGACATACGCATAGTATATCACAAATTGCACAAAGCTTTCAAATATGGTAAAATAATCAGAATAATATTGTCGAGGGGGACGGGGCAATGCAAACTACACTGGTAATTATGGCGGCCGGAATCGGAAGCCGTTTCGGAACCGGAATCAAGCAGCTTACAAAGATGAATGAAGCGGGAGAAATCATTATCGATTACTCCATTTATGATGCAAAAGAGGCGGGATTTGACAAGGTAGTATTTGTCATTCGTCATGCAATAGAAGAAGAGTTCAAAGAGGTAATCGGGAATCGTATCGCGAAGGAAATTCCCGTTGAATATGTTTTTCAGGAACTCGAAGATCTGCCAAACGGCTTTACGGTGCCGGAAGGCAGAACCAAGCCATGGGGAACCGGGCAGGCAATCCTCGCATGTAAAGGCAAAGTAAATACCCCGTTTGTCATCATTAATGC